>JBDIVQ010000049.1:0-23890 GCA_039794345.1 Phycisphaerae bacterium
CCCGTCACCCTCGAAATCACCCGGGGCCCTGGACGGGCCGAAAGGCGGGCCGAAGTCCGCCCCCAGGGCAGGGCGCGAAATGGGGGGGGGGGGACCCGCGGGCTGGGGGGGGGCCCCCCCCCCCCCCCCCCCCGAGAAGAGCGACGGCGAGCGGAGCGATGCGGAGCCATGATGAGCGGGCGTTTCGTGCCATGTTGTCCATCCTCCCGTGGGTGAGGGTTGAGAAAGAGAGAGAAGGAAGCGATGATACACGCTTTTGATTATCCTGATTTTTGTCCCCTTGTCAAGGGACTTTTCCGGAATCGCGCCCGGATTGGTCGCTTTCGGCGGCTGTAAGGGCGGAGGGTGGCGAGTTCGCTAGTCGGGGCGGGCGGGAATGCCTCGGACGATGGCGTCGGCGGGGATGTCCCGCGCGACCACGGCCCCCGCGCCGACGATGGCCCGCGGGCCGATGCGGCGGCCGGGAAGGATGCGGCAGCCCAGGCCGAGCAGGGCCGACTCGCCGACCTCGACGGCTCCGCCGAGCGCCGCGCCGGGGGCGATGTGCGCCCAGGCGCCGATGCGCGCATCATGCTCGATGATCGACCCGCTGTTGATGATCGCTCCGTCGCCGATGGAAGCGCCGGGGTTGATGACCGCGCCGGCGCTGATGAAGACGCCGCGGCCGAGCGCCACATCGAGGCGGCTGATGATCGCGGCCGGATGCGCGATAACGGCGAGTCGATCGGGCGCGTGGTCGAGGATCGGGGCGGCGGCGCGGGCGCGTCGGGTGTTGTCGCCGAGGGCCGGAGCGAGGCGGCAGCGAGTCTCGCAGCGGTCCCAGTCGCGCAGCGTGCCGAGGCGCCGCAGGCCGCAGCGGGCGAGGGCGGCGTCGGGGGCGTCGTCGAGGAAGCCGGCGATGGTCCAGCCCGACAACCGGGCGGCGTCGAGGACGACCTTGGCATGCCCGCCTCCACCGATGAGCACGAGGGGCGTCGCCGCGTCGCGATGGGCGTTGTCGCCGGCGGGCATCACGTTCGCTGATCCGCAGGGCGAGGTGATGACGCGATCGGGCCGGGCGTCGCCGGCCGGTCCGCCGGCGCATTGACGTGGTCGGAGTGGTTCTGCCGCACGGGGCGGTACTTCTCGCCGATCGCCAGATCCCACGGCTCGTGGGAGTCGTCGATGACGAGGTCGCGGAACTCGCTGCGGCAGCGGTAGCAGACCAGGCACTGGCCGGTGAAGACATAGATGATGCGATCGACGACGACGGCGGCGAGGAGCAGGAGCATGGCCCAGATGACCTGCCAGAGGATGAGCAGGATGACGGCGCCGGCGGCGGTGGCGATCACCAGCATCAGGCCGAGGCGCTGGGGGAAGTCGTAGCGCTTGAAGATTTCGCGGCAGCCGCAGAGGGGGCAGCGGTGCAGGCGGCCCTGCTCGTCAAGGGCGCCCTCCCAGTGCAGGTCGATGCGGCGACCGCAGCCGTCGAGGAGCGCGGAGGCGGGACGGGACTTCTCGTCGATCGCGGCGCGGCCGAGCGGCGCACGGTGAATGTCGTTGACGGATACGCGCATGGCAGGCAGATTCCGGGGAGATCGTAGCGCGGCGTGGTCGCCGGCAGCGGCTGCGCCGGCGGTGGTGGAACCCTACAGTTCCGCACCATGAGCGTTCGCACCGAAGGGCCGTCCGATGTCCGCCACCGCGTGGGGGTGGTGAGTTATCTCAACACGCTGCCGCTGATCGACGGTCTGGAGAACCTGGCCGACGTGCGACTGGTTCATGCCGTGCCGAGCCGGCTGATCGACCTGCTGCTGGGAGGCGAGGTGGAGGTGGCGCTGTGCTCGATCGTCGATTACCAGAGATCGCCCGAGGCGCTCAAGATCGTCCCGGCAGGGCTGCTGGGGTGCGACGGCTCGACGATGACGGTGCGGCTGTTCAGCCAGGTTCCGCTGCCGCGGCTGGCGAGGATTCACTGCGACATCGACAGCCACACGTCGGTGATGCTGCTGCGGGTGCTGCTCGAGGCGCGGCACGGGGTAAGGCCGGAACTCGTGGACTACGACGCCGAGAGCCACCGCACCGTGGAGGGGCGCCCCGTGCAGTGGCCCGAAGCGATGCTGCTCATCGGCGACAAGGTGGTCACGGACGCGACGCCGGCCATCCGGTATCCCTATCAGCTCGACCTCGGGGCGGAGTGGAAGGAACTGACGGGCCTGCCCTTCGTCTTCGCAACGTGGATGGCGAAGCGGGAGACGGACGCCGGCGCGATCGGCGCGGTCCTCGACCGGCAGCGGCGTCACAACGGCGAGCGGATCGAAGCGTTTCTGCGGCGTCAGGCGCCGCGCCACGGCTGGCCGATCGACCTGGCGCGGTCCTACCTCCGCGAGATGCTGCGCTTCGAATGGTCGCCGCGCATGGTCGCGGGGGTGGAGCGGTTCTTCGCGATGGCGCACGAACTGGGGTTGATCGATGAGAACCGTGCGCTGGAGTGGGAGCGTGAGTCGGTCGCGGCGTGCGGCGGCGCGCGGTAGCGAACCATGGCCCGCCCACCGCGATTCACCATCTCGGCGCTCGCCGACCTGCTTCGGGAACTGCGTTACGCGCCGGCGGAGACGCGGCGCCGGCAGATGACGTCGGCGGAGGCGCTCCTTGGCGAGATCGTTCCGGAGCGGAACTACCCCGAAGAGTACATCCGGTATCGCATCACGGGCTACCGCGGCGAGGCGGCGGGGGCTTCGCTTTTCGTCGGTTCAGCGCTCGTGGGCGACCTGGCGATCTTCGTGGAGCGTCTCAGCGCCTCGTTGGCGCTGCCGGTGGAGGAGTTTGCGCCGCGGCAGGCGCTGCTGCCCGAGGAGGTGGCGCGGAGGCTCGGGGTGAGCGCCATCACGTTGCACCGGTATCGGCGGCAGGGGCTGGTGGCGCACCAGGCGGTGCTGGAGGGGAGCCGGCCGCGTCTGGTCTACTTCGCCGACGCGGTGGAGCGCTTCGCCGCGCGCGAGAACGAGCGCGTGGCGGCGGCGGGGCAGTTCTCACGCATCGATCCCGCGACGCGGGAGCGCATCGTGCGCCGGGCGCGGCGTTACGCGGCGAGCGCCGGTCTCTCGCTCAACGAGGCGGCGCGGCGGCTGGCGAAGCGCTTCGGCCGCAGCCACGAGGGCATTCGCCGCCTGCTCCAGCAGCACGATCGGCGCCACCCCGCCGAGGCGATCTTCCACGACGCCCGGCCGCTGAGCGAGCGGCAGCGACGCCTGGCGCTGCGGGCGCACGATCGGGCCATTCCCGCCTCCGAGGTGGCGCAGCGCCTCGGCAAGACCGTCAGCAGCGTCTACCGGACGACGCTCGAGCAGCGGGCCCAGCGGCTGCGGGGCTGGAAAGTCCACGGCCGGGAGTGGCCGACGTTTCGCCTCGAGGGGGCGGGAGAAGTTATCCTGGCGGCGGAGTCGGCCCAGCGCGGACTGCCGGCGGCGCTGGAGGTCGGCGGCGAACTGACGAAGTGGATCGGAGACGCGGCGGCGCTGGAGATCCGGCATGAGGTCGAAGAGGCGCAACTCGCCGCGGCGCTGCACTACCTTCTCTGGTCGGCGGGCGGGATCATCGACGATCTGCCCCGGCACCAGCCGCGCGCTGCAGACATCGACGAGGCGGAAACGAGACTTCGCTGGGCGACGCGGCTGAAGGTGCGGCTGCTCGGCGGTCTGCGGGCCGCCGCGCTCTCGACGATCGAGATTCACCTCGGCCGCAAACTGGCGCAGTGCGCGGCGGGGGAGATTGAGGCGGCGTATCGGCTGGCGCTCGGCTCGCTGAGCCGCAGCATCGATGCGTTCGACGCGCGCCGGCAGGGGCGAGTGCGCGCCGTGGCGGTGCACGCGCTGCGGACGGAACTGGCCCGGGCCTGGTCGCGAAGCGTCTCGCCTTCGGCGGCGCGGGCGCGGCACGAACAGCGGTCGGTCGTCCTGCCGGACCTGCCGGCGCTGGTTTTTCCGTGGCGGAGCGTGCTCGAGCTGCCGGCCGGGGCGTGGGCGGCGGCGGCGGCGCTCGAAGAAGAGCATCGACGAATCCTCGCCGCTCGCTTCGGCTGGACGGGGAGGCCGCCGCAGACGCACGCATCGATCGCCAACGCGCTGGGCCGACCGGTTCACCGGATTGCGGCGGCGGAGCACCGGGCGCGCCGCCGCCTGGCGCAACAACTGCGCCAGGTCGGTCAGGCCGGCGCACGCTGAAGCGAGCGGCGCGGCGGCGCAGCGCGGCGCGCTCACGCTCAACATCCTGGAAAACAATAAGTTGCGCGAGGGCGTGGCGCTCGCGGCTTGCCGGGGCACGTTCCTTGCTCTCCGACTCGTCCAACGACGGAGCAGGCAAGGAGTGCCGCATCATGCTCACCGATCGCACGGAGGCGATTCAGTCAGGGCGCCCGGTTGACCGCACATCTCGCGGGCAGGGTGTGGCGAGCCTGGCGCTCGAGGGCGCCGCCGGCCCGGACCTGCGGATCGATGAGCGCCTCGGGCGCCGCATTGCCGCGCTGGCGGCGATGGCGGTTTCGGTCCACGTGGGCGAAGCGACGGCGCGACGCCGACATCCCGCGGGCGAAGGCGAAGGGAGCGCGGCATGAACTACGGCCTCTACGTCGCGGCGTCCGGCATGCTCGTCAACATGTACCGCATGGACGTCCTGGGCAACAACCTCGCCAACATCAACACCACCGCCTTCAAGCCGGAAGCGACGGCCTTTCACTGGCGGGAGGCGGAGCGCGTTGAGGCGGGGTTGACAAACGTTCCGCCCCAGCGCCTCCTCGAACGCCTCGGCGGAGGCGTCCACCTCAGCCCGAACGTCACGCTCTTCAAGGATGGTCAACTCGTCGAGACGGGCAACCCGCTCGATCTCGCGATTCAGGGAGAGGGCTTCTTCAAGTTCGCGATGGGCCGCGGCGAGGGCAACGAGCGGCTGCGCTTCAGCCGAGACGGCCGCTTCACCATCGGGGCCGACGGTTACCTCGTTCATGCGGCGTCAGGGATGCGGGTCCTCGATGAGGGAGACAACCCGATCCGGCTCGATCCGGTGGGCGAAGTGGTGATCCAGCCGGACGGCGCGGTGATGCAGAACGGTCAGCGCGCGGCGCGGCTGGGAGTCGTCGTCCCGCCGCGTCTGGACATGCTCTCGAAGGCGGGGGCGAACACGTTCACCCTCGACAGTACCGCCCAGGAGAGCCTGCTTCCCGCCACCGCGAATCTCAAGCAGGGCTGGCTGGAGTCGAGCGCCGTGGATGGAATGAGCATGATGATGGAACTGGCCTCCGCCAACGGCGCCATCGGCGCCAACGCGCGGATGATCCGCATGCATGATGAACTGATGAACACCGCGATCAACCGCTTCGGCCGCGTCGGCTGATCGCCCGGACGCAGAGGAGATCCAGGAGCATGTCCGTTACCGCACTGCACTCGGCCGCCACGGGCCTGACCGCGCTGAGCACGGAACTTGACGTGATCGCCAATAACCTCGCGAACCTGAACACCACCGGCTTCAAAGGAAGCCGGGCCAACTTCCAGGACCTGCTCTATATCGAGAAGAAGCAGGCGGGAGTGGAAAACCTCAACGGCGACCAGCGGCCGATGGGCCTCTACGTCGGCCTGGGCACGCAGGTCTCGGGCACGCAGAAGAACTTCGAGCTCGGCCCGGCGGAGGCGACGGGCCGCGCGCTCGATGTCATGATCGAAGGGGCCGGTTTCCTTCAGGTGCGCATCGAGCCCGATCGTGGACCCGACGGCATCGGCTACACCCGCGCGGGGAACCTGAACATCAACGGCCTGGGCCAACTCGTGCTCGCGACGGACCAGGGGCGCGTGATCGAGCCGCCCATCACGATCCCCGAAGAAGCGGACAAGATCTCCATCACGCCGGACGGCCAGGTGCTTGTGAGCCTCCCCGGCGGGCAGGTGGACAACGTCGGCCAGCTTGAACTGGCGACCTTCATCAATCCCGCGGGGCTCAAGGAGATCGGCGAGAACCTCTTCGTGCGCACCGACGCCTCGGGCGACGCGATCACCGGCGCGCCGGCAGAGGAAAACCGCGGCGCCATCCGGCAGGGGTTCCTCGAAGGCTCGAACGTCGAGCCGGTGCGCGAACTGGTCCACCTCATCAAGAGTCAGCGCGCGTTCGAACTGAACGGCCAGGTCGTGCGGGCCGCCGACGAGGCTCTCCAGCAGATCAACCAACTTCGCCGGGGATAGGTGAATCATGAGTGACCGCCGCCATCTCGGGTCCGCCCTGCTTCTACTCGCTCTGCTTGCGGCGCTGCTGGCGCCGGCGGCCGGGGCGGCGGCGGCGCGTTCGGACTCGATCGTCCTGCGGCCGTCGGTGCGCCTCGACGCCGAGCGCCTCGTCGTCCACCTGTCAGACGTAGCCGACCTCGCCGGGCCTCTTGCCGAAGCGCTTGCGGGCACGGTGGTCTACGAGACGACTGCACCCGCGCTGCGGCCGGTGACGCTCCATGTCGAGGCGCTGCGCCGGCGGCTGGACGCGGACGGGGTGAATCTCGGCCTCGTGTCCCTGAGCGGGCGCGAGTGCGTGATCCGCTGGCGTTCGCTGCCCAGGCCGGAGGAGTCGCCTGAAGCGGCGCCGGCCCCGGCGGAGGACAGTGCTCCCGCGGAGTTCGCTGCTCTGTGGATCGGCGAGGGAACGCTGCGCGGCGTGATCGCCGACTACCTCGCGCGCCACCTGCTCGGCGCCGATCCCGCCGATGTGCAGTTGCGCTTCCGACCCGAGGATGCGGCGGCCCTGGCGCGGCCGCGGGCAGGATTCGACTTCGAGATCAGGCCGATGGCCTCGGCGCTCTCCGCGCTGATCCCGGTCGAGGTAATCGTGTACGAGCGCGGGGCGGTGGCGGCGAAGGAAAGGCTGAGCGTGGAAGTGGCCCTGCGGCGGCCGGTGGTCGTGGCGCAGCGCTACGTCGCGCGCGGGGCGGTCATTACGGCGGAAGACGTCGTGGAAGAGGTCCGCCTCGTCGAGCCAAGCCTGCGCACCGCGCCGCGCCGGGCCGGCGAAGTCATCGGGCGCGAGGCGCGCGGCCGGCTCGTGCCCGGCGAGGTGCTGCGGGACGGCGATGCGCTCGCGCCCGTCAGGGTGGGGCGAAACAGCGAGGTGTGGGTGCGGGCCCGGCACGGACTCTTCGTCCTGCGCCTTCGCGCCCGCGCGCTCGATGACGGCCGCACCGGAGACGTCATCCGCGTGCGCCGCCTCTCCGACCGCGCCGAGTTCACCGGCGTGGTCACGGCGGAGGGTGAAGTGGCCATCGAGGTCGGGGCATGAGCAGGCAGTGCGGCCAGGCCGCAGGGAGCATGACCATGAGCATGAGCCATCGAGCAACTCAGCACGCAACCGCGCCGCTTCGCCGGCGCCGCAGGCTCGCGCTGACGTGCAGCGCCGCGTGGCTGGCGGCGGCCGCGGCCGGCGCCTCCGGGCAGACCGGTTCGGTGCTCGCGCAGCGCCGCGCCAATCCCGCCCCTCCTCCCCCGGCGGACGTCGATCCGGCGCTGGCGCTTCAGTCCTTTTCGTGGTTCACCGTCCCGCAGCCGCAGCCCGTCGTCTGGCGCAAGCACGACCACGTGCAGATCATCATCCGCGAGACGAGCACGGCGCGGCTGCAGCAGCGCGTCGATACCTCGAAGGAGTATGACCTCAGGGGCGAGATCAAGGACTTCCCGCAACTGACCATCAACGACCTCCTCGAGGGAGTGCTCAAGGGAAGCGAGAACGCCAATCCCGCCAAACTCGAACTCGAGTATGAGAACGAGTTCAAGGGCGACGGCCGCTACACGCGCAGCGACGATCTTTCCGCCCGCGTGACGGC
The DNA here is from genome assembly GCA_039794345.1 of Phycisphaerae bacterium. Taxonomy (GTDB): domain Bacteria; phylum Planctomycetota; class Phycisphaerae; order Phycisphaerales; family UBA5793; genus UBA5793. The sequence continues at coordinate 7,826 of JBDIVQ010000049.1, forward strand.
CGAGGTGATCGAGGTCTGGCCCAACGGGCACCTCGTTCTCGAAGCGCGGACGGTCATTCAGACCGACGACGAGACCTCGACGATTCTCCTCTCGGGCGTCTGCGATCCCGAGCAGGTGTCGCCCGCGGGCACGATCCTGAGCAATCAACTCTTCGACCTGCGGGTCATGAAGGTGCACGAGGGGCAACTGAAGAAGACCACGAAGAAGGGGTTCATCCCCCGTGTGCTGGAGACCATCTTCGCGTTCTGAGCATGGCGCGGCGCGGCGGCGACGCCGATTTCCGGAGAGACGGACATGATACGGCTTGAGTGGACCTGGGGCGATCGATCGGGAAGACTGCGGCGCTCGGCCGCGCTGGCGGGCGCGGCGGCATGCCTCATCGCGGCTGTCGGCGCCCTGGCCAGCGACGTGCAGAGCATGGTCCGCGTCAAGGGACTCGAGCAGAACGAACTGAACGGCATGGGCATCGTCGTCGGCCTGCCGGGCACCGGCGACCAGACGAAGCGCAGCCTTCACGTGGCGCGCTACCTTCACGAACTGCACCGCAACAACGGCCTCGGGGTCCAGTCGCCCGTCGAACTTCAGGGCGCCGACAGCGTCGCGGTCGTCACCGTCACCTGCACGATTCCCGGCACCGGCGCCCGCGAGGGGGACCGGCTCGACGCCGTCGTCTCCGTCGTGGGCAACGCCAAGAGCCTCAAGGGCGGCACACTCCTTCAGACCTTCCTCCGCCTCACCAAAGACGGGCCCGCCGACGCCTGGGTTTCCGGCGCCATCGACACCGATCCCTCCAACCAGCGGCGCGGCACGATCCGCGGCGGCGTGCAATTGCTCGCCGACTTCCGCACCAGCGCCTTTCGCGACGGCTCGCGCGAGGTCACGCTCATCATCAATCCCGAGTATGCCGGCTATCCCGTCGCAAACATGCTCGCCGACCAGATCACCCAGCAACTCCAGATCGGCGCCTCGGGGGGCGAGGGGCGGGCGGAAGTCCGCTCGCCCAACGAGGTCGTCCTCACCATCAGCGAGTGGGCGTGGGAGCGCCGGGCTGCGACGCTCAACTACGTCCTGACGATGCCCATCGACCGCAGCCTGCTCGAACTGCCCGCACGCGTCGTCATCAACCGCCGCGCGGGAGTCATCGTCCTCTCCGGCGACGTGCAGATTTCGCCGGCGGTGATCTCGACGCGCACGCTTTCGATCACGCGCATCGTGCCCCAGCCCGAGCCGACCCCAGCGGATCCGATCTTCTACACCGACCACCACGTCAAGGTGAGCACCGTGGACGACGGCCTGCCGACAACGCGGGCGCGGCTGGCGGACCTCATCGAGGCGCTCGATGCGCTCAAGGTGGATTTCGACACGCGCGTGGATGTGCTCTACGAACTGCACCGCATGGGGGCGCTGCACGCCCAACTGGTGGACCTGCCGTGATGACCCTCGACGCTCCGCTGCCGGCTCATCCGATCGCTCTCGCCGACCCCACGCGGCGCCTTGACGCGGCGAACCTGCTGCGTTCGCCGGCAGCGCTTCCGGGTTCGGCGGAGGCGGAGCAGGGCGCCGCAGACCCGACCCCCGGGTCGTTCGCCCGCATCCTCGGCCAGCGGATGCCATCAGACCTCTCCCCGCAGCGCCGGCGCGAGCAGGTCTATCGCAACGTCGAGGAACTCGTGGCGCAGACGCTCGTGGCCCCGGTGCTCGAACAACTCGGCAACGACCCGCTCAACAGCGGCCTCTTCGAGCGCGGCGACGCGGAGAAGGCGCTGCGGCCGCTGCTCGAAGCGGAAGTGTCCAAGAGAATCGTCGCGGGGATGCGGACGCGCCTCGTGGACCACGTGGCGCGCCGATTGCTCGGAGACGCGCCGGAAACGACAGACCCGCCTCCGGCGGGCGCCGGCCACACTGGACAGAGGTCGAATCATGCCTGAATTGCGCACGGGAAACGGAGTGCAGGTCTGCGTGCAGCGGATCGAGCAGATTCTGCGCGAGGCGACGGACCTGAACCGCCACCTGCTCGCCTGCATCACCGACTCGCAGGAGTGCCTGCGCGCCGCGGACACGACGCGCCTGGCCGCGTGCCTCAAGCGGGAGCGCGACCTTGTGAACGCGATTGACAGCCTGGAGCAGAGGCGCAAGGTGGTGGCGGCGGCGCTGGCGACGACTCTTGACCTCCGCGCGGAGGGCGAGGTGCGCCTGTGCGATCTCGCCGAAGCGCTCGGCGAGCCGAACCGCTCGCGCCTGCTCGACTTGGGGGAGGATCTGCGCGCCGGCATCGTGCAGGTGCGCGCGGCGGGGGGCGTGCTGCGCGAGAGTTGCGAGGCCCTGCTCGGGCACGTCTCGGGGCTCCTCCAGTCCATTCACGCCGGACTGAGCCAGACGAAGGTGTACGGGCGGGACGGGCGGGTCGGCCTCGGCGCGGCGGTGTGCGGCGGACTGGACCTGCGGACGTGAGGAGACCGGCATGGGCTTGACGAGCGCGCTTCAGATCGGCCGGTCCGCCCTGCACTACGCCCAGGCGGCGCTGCAGGTCACGGGCAACAACATGGCCAACGCCACCACGCCGGGCTTTACCCGGCAGACCGCCATCGCCTCGCCGCTGCGCGGCGAGCGGCTCGGCGCCGCGTCCTTCACCGGCGGCGGCGTCATGCTCTCCGCCATCCAGCGCCACGTCGATGAGGCCATTAACACCCGCATCCGCAACGCCCTGGGCGACGAACGCCACGCCCTGACGCGCCAGAACCTCTTCAGCCAGATCGAGGCGATTCAGAACGAACTGACCGATGCCGACCTCTCCAGCGCCCTGACGCGGTTCTTCAACGCCTGGTCGGAACTGGCGAACAACCCGGGCGATCTCTCGGTGCGGACGCTGGTCATCGAGGAGGGCGTGAGCCTCGCCGGACGCCTGCGCGACGTGCGCGGCGAGTACACGATGGTGCGCGACCAGATCGACCGCGATGCGGCGCTGCAGGTCGGCCGGGCGGATGAACTGCTCACCGAGATCGCCGCGCTCAATCTTTCCATCGCGCAGGCCGAGCAGGGGCAGGGGACGGCCTCTTCGCTGCGCGATCAGCGCGACCAGTTGATTGACGAACTCGCCGGCATCATGGACCTCACCGTCGTGGAGCAGGAGTCGGGCACCGTCGATCTCTTCGTCGGCTCGACGCCGATTCTGCTCGGCTCGACGTCGCGCGGCATCACGATGCGCACCGTCTCCGAGAACGGCGAGCCGCGACTGCTCATCGAGACGCGGGCGGACGGCTCGGACCTCGCCATCACCAGCGGCAGCCTCGGCGCCCTCGTCACGGCGCGCGACGACATCGTGAGCGGCGTCATCGACGATCTCGACGAACTCGCCGCGTCGCTCATCTTCGAGGTCAACCGCATCCACTCGCAGGGACAGTCGGGCAAGGGCTTTGAGAGCGTGGAGGGGACGTACCGGGTTGTCGATCCGGCCGCGGCGCTCAACAGCGCCGCCGCGGGCCTGCCCTTCACCATCGTCAACGGCAGCGTGCAGTTCCACCTCACCCATGCCGCGACGGGCGAACGAACGACGTGGCAGATCGACGTCGATCTCGACGGGGTGGGAACGGACATGAGCCTGACCGACCTCGTCAACGCAATCAACACGACCATCGGAGCGGGCAACATCACCGCCGCCGTCACCTCGGACGGGCGGCTGAGCCTCACCGCGGCGGACGGGTTCACGCTCTCGTTCAGCGACGACACGGCCGGCGTGCTCGCGGGTCTGGGCGTGAACACCTACTTCACCGGTGAGGACGCCTCGGACATCGGCGTGAACGAGATTCTCGTCGCAGATCCCGGCTTCCTCGCCGCGGGGAGCGACCACCTGCGCGGCTCGAACGGCACAGCGCTGGGCATTGCCGATCTCAAGACGCGGGCGCTCGACTCGCTCGACGGGCGCACGCTCATCCAGGTGTGGACCTCGAGCGTGGAATCGCTGGCGATCCGGTCGCGCACCGCGATCGGGCAGGCGGCCTCGTCGCGCCTGGTGCGCGAGAGCCTCGAAGCGCAGCGGGCCGCGGTGAGCGGCGTGAGCCTCGACGAAGAGGCGGTGAATCTCCTCAACTTTCAGCGGCAGTATGAAGCGGCGGCGCGGTACATCAACGCCGTCGATGAACTCATGCAGGTTCTCATTTCCATCGTCTGAAGCGCCTGCAGCGTCGGGATGCGACGGCGCAAGCGGACTCGGAGGGTGTTTCAGATTCGATTGTGCAACGTCTCGATGTCTTGATGCCTTGATGCCTTGATGCCTTGATGCCTCCTCTCCCCCCATGAGCGCCATCCCCAGCAATCTCGCACGCGTTCCCGTCTCCCTCTCCTCGCAGGCGATGCTGAGCAACCTGACGCGGACGAGCGCGCGGCTGCTCGAGGCGCAGGTGCAACTGGCATCGGGGCGGCAGGTGAACAAGGCCAGCGACAATCCCATCGGCGCTTCGCTCATGATCGCCCTGCAGCGATCAATGGACATCCGGCAGCAGCGGTTCATCAACTACGACCGGGCCGAGTCGCTCATGAACGTGGCGGACGCGGCGATGGGGGAGGCGACGGACATCGTTCTCCAGGCCCGCGACATCGCGTCGCAGATGATCGGCATCGGCGGCGACCCGGCCACCCGCCGCAACCAGGCCGAAGTCATCAACGCCATGATCAACGAGATGGTCGATCTCGCCAACACGAAGTTCGGCGACCTCTATCTCTTCGGCGGAGCGCAGACCGGACAGGCGCCCATCGAGGCGACGCTCGGCGGCTATCGATACACCGGGGCGGATTACGGTCTGAGCCTCGACCTCGGCGTCGGAGAGGCGCTCGAAGTTACGCTGCCCCTCGGCCGCGCCTTCGGCGCCATGTCCAGCCGGGTCGAGGGCGACCGCGACCTCAACCCCGACCTCGTCGGCGCCACCCGCGTCAGCGACCTCAACGGCGCGCGCGGCCTGGGCGTGACGCTGGGGAGCATCAGCATCGACGTCGGCGGCGTCGGGACGATCGACGTCGATCTTTCCTCTGCCGACAGCGTGCAGGACGTCATCGACCTCGTTGACAACGCCATCGCGACGCTCGAGGCGGACACGAGCACCGCCATCCTCGGCCCCGGCCGCGTCGGCATCAACTCGACCTCCAACGGCCTGGCCCTGGACGTGCTCGCGGGTCTGACGGTGACCTTCACCGACGTGGGCGCGGGGACAACGGCGGCGGACCTGGGTCTCTCCCAGGGGTCGTTCACGATCGCGACGCCCGACGGGGCGGACGTCGATGCCCGGCTGTCGATGCTCACCGCGATCGCCGACCTCCCGGGCGTCAGCCCGCTGGGGGACTTCATCATCACCAACGCCGGCCAGACGCGCACGGTGGACACCGCGGGCGTGACGACTCTCCAGGATCTCGCCAACGCCATCGCCCGGACCGGCATCGGCGCCCGCCTGACCATCTCCGACAACGGCGAACGCATCAACGTCGTCAGCGAGTTGTCCGGCACGGCCATGTCAATCTCCGAGACGGTCGGCGGCACGAGCGCGACGGACCTCGGCATCCGCTCGTTCACCGGCACGACGCGCCTCGACGCGTTCAACAACGGCCGGGGGGTGCACATTCTCAGCGGATCGATTGATCCGCAGACGGGTCTGCCCGACCCGACGCTGGACATCGACTTTCGCGTCCACCTCAGTGACGGGACGTTTTTCGACGTGGACCTGGCGGGAGCGGAGACGGTGCAGGACGTGATCGACATGGTGACGGCTGCGGCGCCGCCGGGCACGCTGAGCATCGCGCTCACCGACGGTCCCAACGGCCTGACGCTGACGGACCTGACCGGCGGGGCGGGGGCGTTCCGGATCGAGAGCCGCAACGGCTCGCGGGCGGCGGAGGATCTGGGAATCCTGGTGGAGTCCTCAGGCGCAATTCTTACCGGCGAAGATCGCGCCACGATCGAGGTGGACAGCGTGCTGACGCATCTCGTGCGCCTGCGCGACGCCCTGCTGGCGGACGATTCGCTTGGCATCACGTTTGCTGGGGAGGCGTTGACCGCCGACGTCGATCGTCTGGCGCAGGCCCGGGCGGTGCTCGGGCAGAGATCCAACCGCGTGTCGGCGATCCGCACGCGTGAGGAGGACCGACAGTTGCTGGACCAGAGCCTGATGAGCCAGATTCGAGACTTGGACTACAACGAAGCCACGATCCGCTTCACGAGCCTTCAGGCGCAGTTGCAGGCGGCGATGCTGACCACGTCTCAGTTGGGGAGCCTGAGTCTGTTTCGATTCCTGGGTTGAGGAGCGAGATGAGTGAGAGCATCCGGGCGTGCCTCGGCCGCACCTCCGGAGAAGTCATGGACGAGGGGTCTGCGACGCCCGGACGCGAGACAGGCCCCGCACGCCGGTTCAAGGAGTGGACCGGTGCGACCAGGATGGTTCGGCCGAACAAGTGGAGCGTTCACATGAACGTGAAGACGAGTCGTTTTGGCACCGTGGAGATCGATGCCGATCGCATCATCACCTTCAAGTCGGGTCTGCTGGGGTTTGCGAACCAGACGCGGTTCGCGCTCCTCCAGCCGAATCCGGAGGGCGTGTTCTACTGGCTTCAGGCGGTGGACGCTCCGGACCTGGCTTTTGTGGTGACGGATCCGAGCCTGTTCGTGACGGGGTACGAAGTGCCCATCCGCGACGACCAGGCCGCGGCGCTGGGCCTCAAGTCCCTCGAAGAGGCGCAGGTGCTGGTGATTGTGAACCGCTACGGCGAGAGCCTGACGGGCAATCTCCAGGGACCGCTGGTGATCAACGTGGAAAACCGCGTCGGGGAGCAACTCGTGCTCGCCGATCAGCGCTGGTCCACGCGCCACCGGCTCGTGGACGTCGGCGCGGCGGCGCACGCGGCGTCGGCCTGAGGGCCGGCGGCCCGGGTCGCGCAGGGCGCCCGGCCGCGAGGCCTGGCGCGTGTGGGTTGGAATGCTGGCGATTCGGCGCAGGGAGTGCGCCCGGATCCAACGGAGCAACGGAATGCTTGTGCTCTCACGTCAGCGCGATGAAACGATCATGATCGGCGACCACATCGAGGTCACCGTCGTGGATGTGCGGGGAGACAAGGTGCGCCTTGGGATCAACGCCCCCACGAGCGTCGCCGTCCATCGCAAGGAAGTCTACGACGCGATCAAGAGGGAGAACGAGGAGGCCGCCCGCTTCGACCAGCGGCACCTGGAGGACCTGGCCGTCCATCCTCCGGCGCCTCCCGCGGGACGCGCCGCGGGCGCCTCGAAACGCATCAACCGCACCACCCGCGCTTCGGGACTCGAAGCGCTCAGATGCAGGACCGCATGAACCCCGGCTCGCGCCGCACGACGGCCGCGACGCCCCGCGCCCCGGACGGGCGCCACTCGACCAGTAGCCTCAATCAAGGAGGATTGTCATGGCTCGGATCAACACCAACATCGCTTCCATGATCGCTCAGGCGAGCCTCAATCGATCCTACCAGGATCTCAACGTCAGGCTCGAACGCCTCTCGACCGGCCTGCGCATCAATCGCGGCGCCGACGATCCCGCGGGGCTCATCACCTCCGAGCGATTGCGCAGCGAGATGTCCGCCATCGGCAAGGCGGTCTCCAACTCCGAGCGCGCCGCCTCCGTCATCGCCACCACGGAAGGGGCCCTGAGCGAAGTCTCCGAACTGCTCAACTCCATCAAGGGCCTCATCATCGAGGCCTCGAACACCGGCGGCATCTCCCCCGAGGAACTCGAAGCCAACCAGTTGCAGATCGACTCCGCCATTGACGCGATCACCCGCATCAGCAACACCGCGAGTTTCGCCGGCCTGCAACTGCTCAACGGCACGCTCGACTACCTCACTTCCGGCGTCCCGACCTCCGCCATCGCCAACACGAAGATCCTTGGAGCGAGTTTCGGCACGGCGAGCAACGTGCCGGTGAGCGTTCAGGTGCTCGGCTCGGCCCTCACCGCGGAGATCACCCTCACCGCCGACTACCCCGGCACGACCAACGACGGCACCCTGCTGAGCAGCATCACCCTCGAGATCGCCGGCAAGGACGGCGTGACCGTCATTCAGTTCACCTCCGGCACCTCGATCTCCGACGTCGTGACGGCCATCAACAGCCGCCGCGACACCACCGGCGTCGAGGCGAGCCTCGTCAGCGCCGGTGACCTCAGTTCCGGCATGGTCTTCACGAGCATCGAGTACGGCTCGAACGCCTTTGTGAGCGTGAAGAAACTGGGAAGCGGCGGCGAGTTCTTCGATTCGCGCATCAGTGCCCAGCGCGAGACGGGGCGCGACGTGACGGCCATCGTCAACGGCGTCCTCGCCACCGGCAAGGGCCTCGAGATCGCCGTCAAATCCCCGGCCCTCAACATCGAGATGCTCCTCACCGCCGACTACGCCCAGGACACGACGAACGTCAAGACCTTCTACATCACGGGCGGCGGGGCCAAGTTCCAGCTCGGACCCGCGGTGAACGTCAATCAGCAGATCAACTTCGGCGTGCGCTCCGTCGCCGCGTCGCGCCTCGGTGCGACCTACATCAGCGACGAACTCCAGTTCCTCAACTCGATCCAGTCGAGCGGGATCAACAGCCTCAACTCCGGCAACTTCCTCAACGCGAGCAAGATCATCGACTCGGCGATCGACGAGGTCGCCGTCCTGCGCGGGCAACTCGGCGCCATCGAGCGCAACACGATTCAGCCGAACATCCGCTCGCTCAACGTCGCGCTCGAGAACATCACGGCGGCGGAGTCCAAGATCCGGGACGCGGATTTTGCGCTTGAAACCAGCCAGTTGACCCGTGCCCAGATCCTCGTGCAGGCGGGCACGGCGGTGCTCGCGACGGCGAACAGCAACGCCCAGAGCGTGCTCCAGTTGCTCGGCTAGCGCCGCTGAGGCGCGCGGGCCTCCGCGCCTCATTAAGAGGAAGGGCGGTCCTCAGGTGCTCCCGGGGTCGCGGCGGCGTCTGGTCCGCGTAACTCGGCCAATAACTCGACACTCACGAAGCGCCCCGCGCGGCTCCCGATAATCCGGGAGCCGCCATTCGTTTTGACGGCCGACCGCCGAGGGCGCAGGATTCGGAAAGCGAAAGGAAAACGATGTTCCGGATCAATGGACTCAACCCGGTCGCCATAGCGGACGATAGCAGTGCGTGGCCGATCTGGGTGGATGCCCGCAGTGGGCGCAAGACGGCTGGTGCATCTGACCGGCTTCGAAGGAGCGAGGTCGATTAGAAGCCGAAACGCAAACGCCCCGAGAAGGGCACACTTCCAGTCACGGAGGATGGCATGAGTCGCATCATTACCAATGTTCCGTCTCTGATCGGACAGCGCAACCTCGGGTTGCAGAACCGATCCCTGAACACCACGCTCGAACGGTTGAGCACCGGCTTGCGGATCAACCGGGGCGGCGACGATCCCGCCGGCCTGATTGCGTCGGAGAATCTTCGCGCCGAGATGAAGGCGATCTCCGCCGCCATCAAGAACGGCGAGCGGGCCGAGCAGGTCGTCAACGTCGCCGAAGGCGGTCTTCAGGAAATCAGCAACCTGCTCCAGGAACTTCAGGGCCTCGTCGGCCAGTCCGCCAACGAAGCCGGCCTGAGCACCGAGGAGCGCGAAGCGAACCAGCAGCAGATCGACTCGATCCTGCAGACGATCGACCGCATCAGCAACGCCACGTCGTTCCAGGGCACCAAGCTGCTCAACGGCAACTTCGACTACACGACCTCGGCCGTCAACAGCACCCTGCTCTCCGACGTCACCATCAACTCGGCGAAACTGCCCACCACCTCCGGCGCCTACCTCACGGCGACGGTGGATGTGCTCACTTCGGCCCAGACGGCGGAAGTGTACCTCTCGACCGCGGCCAACCTCGACGGCGGCGGCGGCTCGTACACCATCGAAATCACCGGCAACGTCGGCACGCAGCAGATCACCGTCGCGTCCGGCACGAGCCAGGCGGACATCATCTCCGCGATCAACCAGTTCAAGGATGTGACCGGCGTCTCCGCCGCACAGAACGCGTCGAACACCGCCCGCATCGAGTTCCGCTCGGCCGGGTTCGGCGGTGAGGCCTTCGTCCGCGTGAAGGAACTCGCCGGCAACGCCTCGAACCTCATCTTCGACGCCGCATCCGGCGGCACCGCCCGATCCGACTACAAGGACACGGGTCGCGACGCGACCCTTCTGATCAACGGCATTCAGGCCACTACGAACGGCCTGACGGCCCGGGTGTCGAGCGACGGCTTCGACGTCTCCGTGACCATCGACGGCACGAGCGCGGTCAACACCACCAACGGCACGACCTCGTTCTACATCACCGGCGGCGGCGCGACCTTCAGCCTCAACCCCGACGTCAACCTCGCCGGCAAGGTCAGCCTCGGCATCAAGTCCGTCTCCTCGGGCAACCTCGGAAACGCCGTCAACGGCTACCTCGCCGACCTCAAGTCGGGTCAGTCGGCCAACGTGACCACCGGCGACATCGACAAGGCCCAGACCATCATCGACGCCGCGATCAAGCAGGTCTCCGGACTGCGCGGCCGCCTCGGCGCCTTCCAGTCCAACACCGTCGGCGCCACCGTCCGCTCGCTGGGCATCTCCTTCGAGAACACGGCGGCGGCGGAAAGCCAGATCCGCGACACCGACTTCGCCGCGGAAACGGCCAACCTCACCCGGTCGCAGATCCTCGTCCAGGCCGCGACCACGGTGCTCTCACTCTCCAACGCTCAGCCCCAGGCCGTCCTGGCTCTGCTCGGCTAAGCGAAGGTGAATCACCCGCGGGCCGAGTCTCTCCCCACTCCGCCCGCCGCCCGATGGGGCAGGGTTCCTCCGTGACTTCGAGCGCGGCGGCCGAAAGGTCGCCGCGCTTCCTTTCCAGCCGACTCCGACGAATAGGATTCTCCCATGCACCCGCCCAGGGAGTTCGAATCGTTCTACCGCGGCCTGCCCGTTCTCGTCACCGGCGGCGCCGGGTTCATCGGATCGCATCTCGTCCGGGCGCTGGCGGGCCTCGGCGCCGCGGTCCGCGTGATCGACGACCTCTCCGGCGGCACGCTCGACAATCTCGCGCCGCTGGTGATTGAGGAGGATGCGAAGAGGCCATCGAGCCCGGGAAGCACCCGCACGCCGCTTGCCTCGTCGCCTCTTGCGGTCCGCTTCTTCCGGGCGTCGATCCTCGATGCGGAGACTCTGGCGCGCTGCTGCGAAGGCGTCGGGGTCGTCTTTCACGAGGCGGCGCTCGCTTCCGTTCCGGCGAGCATCGAGCAGCCGCGGCGGTACCTGGAGGTCAACGTCCTCGGGACGCAGCAGTTGCTCGGGACGGCGGCGCGGTGCGGGGTGCGGCGCGTCGTCTTCGCCTCGTCGAGCAGCGTGTACGGCGACCAGCCGGCCCTACCCAAGGTGGAGACGCAACTGCCCGATCCGCTCAGCCCTTACGCGCAGCAGAAACTCACCGGCGAACATCTCATGCGCGTGTGGTCGCTGTGCTACGGCCTGAGCACGGTGTGCCTGCGGTACTTCAACATCTTCGGCCCGCTCCAGCGCGCCGATTCGGCCTATGCCGCGGTCGTCGCCGCCTTCGCCAAGGCGCTGCTGAGCGGGTGCCGGCCGCGCATCTTCGGCGACGGCTCGGCCTCGCGCGACTTCACCTCCGTCAGCGACGTCGTGCAGGCGAACCTGCGCGCGGGAGCGATGCACGGCCTCGAGGCGCGGCCGCAGGATGCTCCCCTCCTCGCCGGGCAGCCCGTCAACATCGCGCGCGGCGAGCGGGTGACGGTCCTGGAGCTGGCGCACCTCATGGCCGAGATCGTCGGCGTCGAAGCGCCGCCCGTCCTCGAGCCGCCCCGGCCCGGCGACGTGCTGCACAGCCTGGCGGACATCGAACGCGCCCGAGAGTGGCTCGGCTACGAGCCGCAGACGCCGGTGCGCGCGGGCCTCGAGCAGACCATCGCCTGGTACCGTCAGGCCCTGGCGTCGCCGGAGCGGGATTGAGGCGCACGCCAGGCTCGACGCGTTCGCGTACAATCCGAGGATGATCGCCTCGCGCCCGGTGCTTTTTCCCGGGGTTCGCATTCTCGTTTCGGCCGCGCTCGTGCTTAGCGCCGTTCTTCGCCCCGCCGCAGCGCTGGCGCAGGACGGGGCAGAAGGGGCCGCGGCGCCTGCGCCCGCCGCGCCCGGCTTTGATCGTTCCGTCGCCGGCGTCTCGCGCGGCAACGCCCTCTTCGAGGCGGTGATCGACACCTACCGCAAGGCCCCGGCGATCCGCGACAAGGCGGCCGTCACCATCCGTGCCGTGGCGGAGGAGCCGGGCCCCGAGCAGCACGCCGAGGTGCCGCTCATCATCAGCACCGAGGGGGCGCGCCTCGTGCTCCAGGACCTCACCTTCACGGCGATCGACGGCACGCTCTACGGCGAGTATGCGCCCAAGCCCGACCGGCTCTACACCGAGGACTACGACGGCCCGCTCTCCGCCGGGCTCTTCACGACGCAACTGTCCATCTACGCCCTGCCGCACTTCGGCCTGTGCCTCTCCCCACATCCCATTGACGAACTGTTCTTCTTCTGCTTCGATGCGCGCATCGTCGGGCACCGCGCACTGACCGACCCGGACCTCGGCGCCGTCGAACAGATCCGCGTCGAATCGACCACCGACGGCGCCCCCTGCACCCTCACCATCGACCCGGCGACCAGACTCGTCCGCCGCTTTGAGTCGGAGGTCCGCGACCTGCTCGATCCGACGCGCGGCTGGGACGTCATCACCGAGATGAACCCCCAGGTGCTCGATGAGTTCCCCCACACCGAGTTCGTCGTCCGCACGGAGGATCGCAAGGAAGTGCCTTCGATCGGGTTCCTCACCGCCGAGTCGGTGACGTCGGATCTCATCGGCGCGCCCGCTCCCGACTTCTCCTTTTCCGATCCGCAGGGCAAGAGCATCACGCTGGAGGACTGTTTCGGCAAGGCGGTGGTGCTCGTCTTCTGGTGGATCCCTTCCGAGGCGCAGTTCCCGATTCTGGACATGCTCCGCGAGATCGAATCGTGGGTGAGCGAGGAGAAGGTCAACGCGCTGGTCGTGCCGGTGAACTGCGGCGACCGGCCGGAGGACCTCGACCTCTACCTGCAGGGGCGTGAGATCGTCATGCCGCTGTGGCGAGACGAGGGCGGACGCGCCTCCATCGAGGACTTTCACACGCCGATCTGGCCGACGACTGTCGTCATTTCCCCGACCGGCAAGGTCACGCATGCGTTCATCACGACCGATCCCGGCGCCACCTTCGTCGAGCGAGTGCGCCATGCCGTGAAGAAGGCGCTGGAGGAGGACTTGTGATCCCCGCCGCGAGGACGCGGCGGCTCACCTGATGTCTCCGCCATGCCCGCCACCCCCCTTCCCGTCATCCCGAAGCAGGACGCGGAACTGATGGAGCATGCGGCCGCGCTGCGCGATCTCGTGCGCGGCGAGGTGCGCTTCGGTCGGCACGACCGCATGCTCTACGCGACGGACGCGAGCATCTACCAGGTCGAGCCGCTGGGCGTCGTCGTTCCCGCCGACGAAGAGGACGTGGCGAAGGTGATCGAGTACGCGCGGCAGCACGCCCTGCCGATCCTCCCGCGCGGCGGGGGGACGAGTCTGGCCGGGCAGTGCGTGAATCGGGCGATTGTCATTGACACGTCGGTGCATCTGCGAGGGCTCGGATGGATTCACAAGCCGTCGAAAGCGTGCTATGCGCAGGTGGGGACGACAATTGACGATCTCAATGATGATTTGCGACCCGAAGGGCTCTTTTTTGCGCCCGATCCGGCCACGGCGCGGCAGGCGAACATCGGCGGGTGCATCGGCAACAACGCCGCAGGAACGCGGTCGATCAGGTACGGCCGGACGGTCGAAAACCTCGCAGCGGCGCACGTCATTCTCTCAACCGGGGAGGAAATCACGCTTGCGAAAGGCGATGCTTCCGACGTTGCCTTCAGAGGAATCAACGTACCCGAGCCGCTGCGCCCGAGAATCGAAGGTCGGCGCGCCATCATCCGCCGCCTCACCGAGGGCGTGATCGACATCATCCGCCGTCACGAGCATCTCATTCGCCAGCGCTATCCGAAGACGCTGCGGCGCAACGCCGGCTACGCGCTGGACATGATCCTCGCCGACCTCGATGAAGCGCAGCGCAAAGGCGTCGATCCCCTCGAAGTCGTGGACCTTTCCAGACTCATCTGCGGATCAGAGGGCACGCTCGCGTTCGTTACCGCCGCAACGCTCTGGCTGCATCCGATTCCCAAGGCGACGGGCCTCGCGGTGCTCGGCTTTGCTTCGCTCGAAGAGGCGATCGACGCGGTCGTCCCGCTGCTGACGCTCAAGCCCTCGGCCGTCGAACTGCTCGACGATCTCATTCTTAATCTTGCGAGTGAGAATGCGGAATACCGGCAGTACGTCGCGCTGATGCCGCGACCCGCTGCGGAGCATGGGCGTCCCGCCCGTCACGCGGCGGAGCATGGGCGAGTTGAGGCGGAGCATGGGCGTCCCGCCCGTGCGAGCAGCGCGATGACCAGCACTCCCGACTGCCCGGCGCTCAAGGCGGTGCTCTACGTCGAGTTTCAGAGCGAGCAGGGGCGAGAGGAGATCGAGGATCGCTTCGCCGCGCTGCGCACACTGGCCGCGGCGCACCTCCCAGGCGCGGCGCTGACGACGTACACCGACCAGTCGGCGATCCTCCAGGCGCTCAAACTCCGCAAGGCCGGCGAGCCGCTGCTGCACGGCATTCCGGGACGGCGCAAGCCCGTCGGCTTCGTCGAAGACAACGCCGTGCCCGTCGAGCACCTCAGCGAGTTCGTGCGGCAGTTCCGGCGCATCGTCGAGTCGCGCGGCACCATCGCCTCTTTCTACGCCCACGCTTCCGTCGGCGTGCTGCATGTGCGACCCCTGCTCGATCTGCGCGATGAGCAGGACCGCCGGCGCATGGAGGAGATCGCCCTCGAGACGGCGGACCTGGCGCGCACGCTGGGCGGAGTGATGTCCGGCGAGCACGGCGACGGACGCGCCCGCGGGCCGCTGCTCGAACGCTTCTACGGCCCGGAACTCATGAGCGCCTTCCGCGAGGTCAAGGCTCTCTTCGATCCGCACAACCTGCTCAACCCCGGCAACATCGTCTCGCCCGGACCGATCGCGTCAATCCATGAAGACACGCGCGTCGGGCAGGCGCGCTTTGCGGATGATGCGGCGATTCATGGCGAGACGTTCTTCGATTACGCGCGCGAGGGCGGCTTCGACCACGCCGTCGAACTCTGCAACGGCGCCGGCGTCTGCCGCAAGAAGAGCGGCGGGACGATGTGCCCCTCCTATATGGCCACGCTCGACGAGCGCCACAGCACGCGCGGGCGCGGCAACGCCCTGCGCCTGGCGATCTCCGGGCAGTTCGGCGGCGCGGGACGGCCCGACTTCAACGACTCCGAAACGCTCGCGACGCTCGACCTGTGCCTCAGTTGCAAGGCGTGCAAGACGGAATGTCCGAGCAACGTCGACATCAGCAAGTACAAGGCGGAGTACCTTGCGCAGTCGCACCGCGCCTCGGGCCGCGTGCCGCTTGCCGCGCGCGTGCTCGGGCGCATTGATCGGCTGAATCGGCTGGGGAGCATCGCGCCGGGGGCGAGCAACGCGATGGCCGCTCTGCCGCCGGTGCGGGCGCTGCTCAATCGCGCGCTCGGCCTGGCGCCGCAGCGGTCGCTGCCGCGCTTCGCACGATCGCTCTTCAGACAGGCGCGGCAGTTCCGGCGAACGGTCGCGGCGGATGCGCCGGCGGTCGTGCTCTTCGCCGACTGCTTCACCACCTTCAACGAGCCGCACGTCGGCCTGGCGGCGATGCGCCTGCTTGATGTGCTCGGCTATCGCGTCATCGTGGAGGATGCGGGCTGCTGCGGCCGGGCGATGGTTTCGACGGGTCTGCTGCCGCAGGCGCAGCGGATGATCTCCCGCACCATCGATCATCTCAGCGTGCTTGTGAAGCGGCACGATGCCCGGGCGGTGCTCGTCTGCGAGCCGAGTTGCCTGGCGAGCATGCACGATGAGTGGCAGACGCTGCGGCT
>JBDIVQ010000050.1:0-23692 GCA_039794345.1 Phycisphaerae bacterium
CACATCGGCCCGCCTCAGGTCAGCGCCGTCCGCGCCGCCATCGCCTGAAGGAATTCGTCAAGTTCGACGTCGATGAGGCGGTCGAGCGCTTCGTCCGCGCGGCGCCGGCCCTCACCCCACAGGCACAGTCGGGGAAAGGCCCCGTTCAGGTCCGCCTGAATCACAATCCGGCCGTGCCGAGAATGCACCACGGGCAATTGCTCCCCGAGCGCTGCCGAGAGAGCGTTGAGCGCGGGTCGGCCGAGGCTGATCACGCTCCCGCGCGCCAGCGCGTCGCTCGTGAAGTAGAGCGCATCCGTCACGACGACGGGCCGGCAGATCGGCTCATCACAGTACGCGTGCTGCCACCGGCGGACCGCCTCGACGATGCGCTGCGCCCGCGGCCGGTCCTGCAATTCCGCATCGAGGTGGATGCCCACCACGATCGGCAGAAAGTCAATCTCGTCATCCCAGAGGTCAGTCGTCAAGGTGCCCTCGACTCCCGCGGCGGCATGCGCCCCTACGATCGCTCCGTGCGGGCGCAACGCGGCGCCCGCGGACGCAACATCGGCCTTTCCATGACTCCATCCGCAAAAACGCCTGACGACCGGCCGGTGCTGCGCCTCGGCCATTCGCCTGATCCCGACGACGCCTTCATGTGGTTCCCCATCACCGGCATCGCCGGCGCACCGCCCGCGCTCGACACCGGACGCTTTCGCTTCGAGGCCGTGCAGCAGGACATCGAGACGCTCAACCGCCGCTCCGATCGCGGCGAACTCGAGATCACCGCCATCTCCGTCGCCCAATACCCCTACGTCGCCGACCGCTACGCGTTCACTTCCTGCGGCTCGTCGATGGGCGACGGGTACGGCCCGCGCCTCGTCGCACGCGAGGCGATCTCCCTCGAAGCCATCCGCGACGGCCGGGCGGCGCTCGCCATCCCCGGACGCCGCACCAGCGCCTGGCTGGCGACGGGGCTGATGCTCGGCGCCCCGGAACGCATTGCCGCAGCCGAAGTCCCCTTCGACCAGATCATCGATCGCGTCGCGTCGGGGGAGTTTGACGCCGGCCTGGTCATCCACGAGGGCCAACTCACCTTCCAGGATCACGGCCTCGTCCTGATCGCCGATCTGGGCGCGTGGTGGACCGGCCGCACCAACCTCCCGCTGCCGCTGGGGGGAAACGTGATCCGCCGCGACCTCGAAGGGCGGTTCGGAGCGGGAACGCTCGCGGAGGTGACCGCCACGCTCCTTGCCTCCCTGCGGTTCGCCCTCGAGCACCGCCGCGAGGCGATCGACTACGCCCTCACCTACGCGCGGGGCATGGACCGGACCCTCGCCGAGCGCTTCGTCGCAATGTACGTCAACAAACACACCCTCGACTTTGGCTCCACGGGGCGGGAGGCCGTCCGACGGTTCCTCGCCGAGGTGGCCGAGGCTGGCCTGACCCCCCCCGCCGGCCCGGTTGACTTTGTCGATCCGGCACAAAGATGAGGGATTTGCCGGATTCCGCTGTCCTGCGCGGCTGGAATCGGGTATGTTTAGGCACACAAGACGCGCTGCTGGGGGCTCGGTTCGTGGCTCCGGCCCCCGGCGGCCGCGTCGTCGTCCCTCTGCCCGTCCGCGGTGGAAAGCCCCGACCCATGAGCCAGGCGCCCATCCCCCTCGAAACCGAACACGGCTATGCGCCACCCTCCGTCCGTCAGTTCAGCGTCTTTCTCGACAACAAGGTCGGCAAACTCTACGAACTTCTCGAAGTCTTCGAAGAGCATCCCGCCGTCCAGGTCTGTTCGCTGAGCGTCATGGACGCCTCCGATCACGCCGTCATCCGCATCATCCCCAACAACTCGCGCCTGGCGCGCAACCTGCTCCGCGATCGCGGTCTGCCCTTCGCCGAAATGGACCTGCTCATCGTCGAGGTCGATTCCGCCCACTCGCTCACGCGGCTGTGCCTCTATCTCCTCGGCGCTGAACTGAGCATCCACTTCGCCTACCCGCTCATGCTCACGCGCGGCGGCTGCCCGATGATCGCCCTGGCGGTGGATGACCAGATGCTCGCGGGGCAGATTCTCCGCTCCAAGAACTTCCGCCTCCTCGGCGAGGCCGACCTCCCCGGGCCGTGCATGGGCGGGTGATCAAACGCGATCCACGCGAGCCCGAAACCTGATCGAAGCATTGAGCGCGGAAGAACCGGGCGAGCGCCCGAAACCAGGCCGAGGCGCCAGCGAGGACGGCCTCATCCGCGTCGCGGCGCTCCCGGGCTCCTCGCTCACGCTTCGGGCTCGCTACGGGTGCGTTTGCCTCTCGTAACTCACACCGCCATGTTGTCGATCAACCGCACCGGACCGACTTTGCCCGCCACCAGCGCCCGGGCGCCGAAGGCGAAACCGTCGATCGGCATGAGCGTGTGGGCATCGCGCACCACGGCGTAATCGACCTCCACCTGGTTCGCCAGGAGGATGGAGCGCATCGCGCTCTCTGCCTCAGCGACGCTTGACGCACCGCGCGCGGCGCGCAGCGCCTTGCTCAGCCCCAGCGCCCGCTTGCGCTGGTTGGGCGCGAGATAGACGTTGCGGCTGCTCAGCGCCAGGCCGTCTTCATCGCGCGCCGTCGGCTCCGAGTGGATCGTCACCGCCAGGCCCATCTCCGCGACCATCGCGCGAATCGTCAGCAGTTGCTGATAGTCCTTCTCTCCGAAAACCGCAGCGCTCGGCCGGACCAGTTCGAAGAGGCGATGCACCACGCGGCACACGCCGATGAAGAACTGCGGCCGGCTCTTCTCCTCAAGCCCCGGCTCGCGGGCCACGGCGGGAATGATGATGCGCGGGTCGATCGGGGCGTCGGCACCCTCGGGATACACCTCCGACACCTCCGGCGCAAAGACAGCGTCGGCCCCCGCCTGCTCGCACTTCGTGCAGTCCGCCTCGAAGGTGCGCGGATAGCGGTTGAAGTCCTCGCCGGGCGCGAACTGCGCCGGGTTGACGAAGATCGTCACGACGACGGGCAGACGCCGGGCGTGCAGATCGGCCTCCTCGCGGGCGCGGCGAATCAGCGAAAGGTGCCCCTCGTGCAGCGCCCCCATCGTCGGCACGCACACTCCGCCGTACACCGGTTCGAGATCAACCGCGTTCCAGACGATCTCCATGGAGAATCGTAGCGACGGCGACCCGTTCAGCCGCGACCCGGAGGCTTTGCGCAGGGGAGCGCGTGGTCCGGGAGTCTCCTACAATCCGCCTCATGTCCGCCGCCGCGCCATCCATCCGCAAGATCGCCTTCGTCAGCCTCGGCTGCCCGAAGAACCTTGTCGATTCGGAGAAGATGCTCGGCCTTCTGGCGATGGACGGCCTGGAGCCGACGAGCGACCACGACGAGGCGGACGCCATCATCGTCAACACCTGCGGCTTCCTCGAAGCCTCCAAGGACGAGTCGATGGGGGTGATCCGCGAAGCGGCCGAACGCAAGAAGGCCGGGCGGGTGCAGCGGCTGGTCGTGGCCGGCTGCCTCGTGCAGCGGCACCGCGCGAAGATGCTCGAATGGTGTCCGGAGATCGATGCGCTCATCGGCGTCTTCGACCGCGACCACATCGTCGAAGCCGTGCGCGGCAACGGGGCGATGCGCGAGAACCTGCCGATCGACGGCGAGCGGCCGAACTACTGGATCTCCGGCAACGCGATCATCGCCGCCCAGCAACGAGGTATGGCGGTTGCGGGGCTGACGGTCAACGGGGCGGATGGCAAGGGGGTGGGCTACTTTGAGAGCGACGCGGCCCGGCTGCGCCTTACGCCGCGCCACTATGCCTACCTGCGCATCTCCGAAGGCTGCAATCAGCGCTGCGCCTTCTGCACGATCCCGAGCATCCGCGGCAAGATGCGCTCCAAGCCCGTCGAGGCGATTCTCGCCGAAGCGCGCGAACTCTTCGCCGATGGCGCGTTTGAACTCAACCTCATCGGCCAGGACACGACGAGTTTCGGCCGCGACATCGGCTATGCGCCTGGTCTGTGCGGGATGCTCACGGCGCTCGATGAAGCCGCCCGCGAGCACGGGCAGGCGTGGATTCGCCTCATGTACGCCTATCCCTCCTGCTTCACGGATGAGATGATCGACACGATCGCCGACCTGCCCGGCGTCGTCAAGTACATCGACATGCCGCTCCAGCACATCAGCGACCGCATCCTCACCGCGATGCGGCGGCACACTTCACGGCTGCTCATCGAAGAGTTGCTCGGCAAGTTGCGCGACCGCATCCCCGGCATGGCGATCCGCACCACGCTCATCACCGGCTATCCCGGCGAAACGGAAGAGGATCACCAAGAACTGCTCGAGTTCATCGAGTCCTTCGGTTTCGAGGCGCTCGGCGCGTTTCAGTATTCCCCCGAACCCGGCACGCCGGCTGAACTGGCGGAGCGCGATGCAGCGCTGGCGGTGCCGGCCGAAGTCAAGCAGCGGCGCTACGACGAGATCATGCAGGTGCAGCAGCGCATCGCCTTTGAGCAGGCGGAGTACCTCGCGTCGTTCTACCAGCGCCATGCCGAGCGCGACCCGGGGCGGGCGCGCGAGGAGGGGGTGCAGTTCGACGTGCTGATCGATCAGCCAACGACGACGACCGGCGTGGCGACGACGGGGGTGAGCGCCGGCGGGCACCTCGCCGTCGGCCGGACCTACTTCCAGGCGCCGCAGATCGATGCGGTGACATTCGTGCAGAGCCGCCATCGCCTCAGCCCCGGCGAACTGGTGCGCTGCACGATCGTCGAGAACGACGGCTACGACCTCATTGCCCGGCCGACGGCCGAACTCGAGTCGCGCGTGCGCCTGCCGATTCTGTAGCGCCGCGCCCCGGCGTCAATCTCGCCGGGGATGCTCGCCGTGACAGAAAAAGCGCGACCGGCGAACGAGTCGCCGGCCGCACCGGAATCCTCGGCGGGGCAGGGATCGCGCCGCACAGCGCGACTGGTCCGGTGCACAGCCGTTGGGCCGGACAATCTCCCCGCCTCATGCGGATCATCCGGTCACTTGGAGAAGGCATCGACGCGCGTCGCCGTGCCATCCTCGTAGGTGACCTTGGCGTTGTGGCCGATCTTGAGGACGGCCTCGCGCGTGGAGCGCTCGCCGTCGAGCGTGTAGGCCGTCTTCTCGTTCACCATGAGGGTCAGGAACTGGTCATCCGCCTTTCGCAGCACGAACTGGTTGCTGTCGGCCACGATGCTGTGGATGACTCCTTCGGCCTCGTCCACGGCCGGGGCCATCGCCCGCTGAAGCGTGGACATGAACTCCTCCGGGCTGACGCCCAGGACGGCCGGGGCGGCGCCCATCGTCAGCGCCATCGACGTCACGCAAATCAACTTCATCTGAAACCTCCTTTTCCGGTTCGACGGCCGGAGTTCCGAATGCGACCGCATGGAGGCGGGCATCGGCCCAGTGTCCCGAAGGACCGGCTTCGCGGACCGCGCTGCGGCGGCTCGCTCCGAAGCAACAGAAGGTCGGGCCTTGCTCCCCCTGGCGGGCTGTGCATCGGGATCGGCCGTTCACGAATCAATACGCCGCCGCGCGCCGCCCGGTTCAATGAACACGATCTTTCCGCCGCGATATCGGCGTATGTAAGGTCATACGGCCGCATTATGATGCGCCGACGCGATCGACCGCCGTCCATGTTAGATTCCCGGCAGGCGTACAGCGCCTGAACGACCGCCGCCGGCGGCGCGGCCGCGCCTTCACCCGCACGCGCTGCTCACGTCATCGGCGCATCGAGCACTTCGCGCGCCTTCTGAAGGAGCACGTCGGTGAGGAACGGCTTGGCGAGGAACGCGCTCGAGGCCGTCTCCACGCCGTGGTGCGCGATCGTCTCCTCGGTGTAGCCGGACATGAAGATCACGCGCAGTCCGGGCTGCGACCGCGTCAGCCGCTCGGCGAGCACAACGCCGCTCATCTCGGGCATGACGACGTCGGTGATGAGCAGGTGAATCCTCCGCGCCGCCTCCTGCGCGACGCGGAGCGCATCGACGCCGTGTTCGGCCACGAGCACGTCGTATCCCGCCTCGCGAAGCGCTGCGACGGCCAGGTCGCGGATCATCGCGTTGTCTTCGACGAGGAGCACCGTCTCGCGGCCGCCGCGCGGCGCGTCCCGGCGCGCCGGCGCCGCCTGGGCGCTCCCATCGTGTTCGCCGACGTGCGCCAGAAACACCTTCACGCTCGTTCCCCGCTCCGGCTCGCTGTAGACGGCGATGTGCCCGCCGCATTGCTGCACGATCCCGTGGCACGTCGCCAGCCCGAGGCCCGTGCCCTTGCCCGGCGGCTTGGTCGTGAAGAAGGGCTCGAACAGCCGGCTGAGCACCTCCGGCGACATTCCCGTGCCCGTGTCCGTCACGGCGATCATGACGTGCGGCCCCGGCGTCGCGCCGACGCGCGAGCGGCAATATGCCTCATCGAGGCGCACGTTCTTCGCCTCGATCGTCAGCGTCCCGCCCTGGGGCATGGCGTCGCGCGCGTTGAGCACCAGGTTCATCACGACCTGCTCAAGTTGCGAAGCGTCGGCGAGCACGTGGCCGACATCCGGCGCCACGACGATGCGCAGGGCGATGTCCTCCCCGAGCAGGCGGTGCAGCAGCGGCGCCAGATCGTTGATGATCGAAGCCGGCGAGAGCACCGTCGGCTTGACGACCTGCTTGCGCGCGAAGATGAGCAGTTGCCTCGTCAGCGCCGCCGCCCGGTCCGCCGCCTCCTTCACGCGCCCCAGCGTCTGGTGCGCCGGATGCCCCGGCTCAATCTGCCGCGACGCCAGGGTGAGGTAATTGAAGATCCCCATGAGAAGGTTGTTGAAGTCGTGCGCCACGCCGCCCGCGAGGCGGCCGATCCCCTCGACCTTCTGCGAGTGGAGCAGTTGCGCCTCGAGGCGCCTCTTCTCGGAAATGTCGCGCAGTATGACGGTGTAATATCGACGGCCGTCCGACACGGCGTGGGAAATCGACGCCTCGATGGGAAACTCCGTGCCGTCAGACCGCAGGCCGCTGAGCGTGCTCAGGCGGCCCATGACCCGGTTCGTCACCCCCGTGCGGCCGAAGGCCCGCACGTGCTCGGCGTGCGCCTGCCGAAAGCGCGCGGGGATGAAGCGGCCGAGGGGCGAGCCGATCGCCTCTGAGGCCGGCACGCCGAAGACGCTCGCCGCCGTGCGATTGAACATCACCACCCTTTGCTCCTCATCGACGGTGATAATGGCGTCCATCGCGGTATCGATGATGGAGAGGAGGCGTTCGTAGTCGTTGCGCAGCACGTGGTGGGCCGGGGCGCAGCCGGTGAGGTCGCGCGTGCGCAGTGAGTACCCCCGAAGCGAACCGCCTTCGCCGCGCAGATCGGAAAACGTGGACTCCGCCTCGAAGCGCGTCCCGTCGGCGCGCAGGCGCTGGCCGCGAACCTTCGCCCGGCCGCGCTCCGCCGCCTCGCGCAGCGCGGCATCGACGACTCGCGCCTGCCGGTCTTCCGGACAGAAGAGTTCGCCCGCCTCGCGACCGAGCAGGTCGCGCGCGTGGAAGCCGGTCAGTCGCTCCGCGTCGGCGCTCCACGTCAGGATGCGGCCGGAGGCGTCAAGCGTACACAGGGCCGAACCCGCCATCTCGCGCGCGATGCGCCGGTAGCGGTCCTCGCTTTCGAGCAGCGCTTCCTCCACCTGCCGGTGATCGGTGATGTCGAGGACGACGACCGAAGCGCCTCCCGCCTCATCCCGCCGCGCCGCGACGATGAGCCGGAACCACCGGCTCCCGCTCACGCCTCCGGTCGCAAAGTCGAAGGTGAAGTCATCCGCCTCGCCGCGCAGGACAGCGCGCACTCCCGCGCCGACGCGGCCGGTCGTGGACAGTTGCCCCAGCATCGCGACGAAGTCCGTCCCGATTCCGGCGAGCAGCGCGTGGCGACCCACCCCCTCCCGCCAGGGGCCGTTGACCGCTTCGATGCAGCCGCCGGAGTCGAGCAGCGCGCAGGGCATCGGAAGGAGCGCCCCTTCCGGGCGGCCGCCCGCCGGCGATCGTCCCTCGTCACCACGATTCGGCGATTGCTCCGCCACGCGGCCGCTCTCCACGCACTGCAGTCGGGCATTCGGGTTGCCTGCCCCGTCGCATTGTATATCGGCGCCCGACCGCGACGCGGTCATCCTGGTGCGTCTCGCAAGACGAGCGCGTTATCGTCGTCATGCCCCGGAGGAGTCTGCCCCGCGCGTTCGCGGGGGGGGCACACGCTGCGCGGGAAAGACGGAATGCCCCCACCCCGGCCTTTCCCCGAAGAGACTCGCCACCCGACACTTTACACCACCGCCCACCGGACCTACATGCTGGTTGAGACTGGACACCGCATGGAGGCAGTCCGATGGGCGCGGCATGGATGCTACGGCTCGGTTCCGATCATCGCGCAGCGATGATCCGAGCCCCGACCGCAAGGGAGGGTCTTCGCCGAACACCGGTCCTCGCCGATCGACTCGGCAAGAGTCGTGCCCACGCGCCGACGCGCCAGCGCGCCCCGCCGCGCGCAAGGCCGAGCGCGACGCGTGAGACGTGAAGGCTGCGACCGGTCTGCTGTGTCCGGGGCGGCAGAGCGTTGATCCCCGGCTCCACGCCTCAGAACAGCCGCAGAATCCGGTTGCTCACACGGCACGTCGCCGGGTCGATCGCCTGGAAGAAGATGTACCGCCCCGCTCCTGCCTCGGGCACGAAGCGCGTCATCCACGCCTCCCCCTGTCCGCTGGCGCGGACGCTGCCCATGACGGTCGGTTGGCGGATCGTCACCGTCACGCCGGGACAGCCGGGCACGTTCGTGCTTCCGCCGTCGAAGCCGTAGACGAAATACACGCGCTGCGACGGCGCCGCGCCGCCGGCGCGCCAGGTGTTGCTCTCGTTCGCCCAGCCTGGCGTCGGGCGCGTCAGGATGAACCCGGTCGTGCGCCCCTGGAACTCGTAGCACCCGAGGTCGGCGACGTTCGCGCCGCCTTCGCCGGTGTTGGGCATGCCCAGGTCGTTGACGAATCGCGGCGCGGCGTCAAGATCCGTTTGCGTGCCCGGCAGGAAGAGCGCGTTGTCAGCCGCGTCGATGCAGGGCGAGGCCGGACGCAGGTGGAAGTCATCGTCGTTCGTGCCGCCGCGATTGTCAGCCCCGTCGGCATCGGCGAACATCGGATTCTCATCGATGCAGCCGGGGTAACTTCGCGGGTTGGGTGGGTCCTCGTTGGGAATGCGCTCGAAGACGCCCTCGATGCAGGAATAGGCGAAGGAGACGGTTCCGCCGGCGTTGTGAACCTGCTGCTTGAAGCGCGTCTCGCCGACGCCGGTATTGCCCCAGAGGATCGAGTTGTGGAACTCGATGATGCCGTTGGTCGAGTTGGAGACGGCGCCGCCGTCCTCCGCGTCGTTGAAACTGAACGTCGAGCCGACGACAACCGTTCCCGCCGCGACGAAGTTGACGATCGCTCCGCCGACGAGCGCCTCGTTGCCGGTAAAACGGCAGACTTCGACGCGAGCCGGCCGGCCGATCCACAGCGCCCCGCCCACGTCCGCCCGGTTGGCGACGAAATCGCTGTGGGTGATGGTGAGGTCCTGGCCGAGGCTGCAGATCGCCCCGCCGTTCGAGTAGAGCGGGTAGTTCGGATCGGCGACGTTGGCGCTGAACGTGCTGCGCTCGATCGTCGTCGGTGCGTCGAACTCGATGAACATCGCGGCGCCATCGGCCACGGCCGCGCCCCCGCCGTGCACCACGTTGCCCGAGAAGAGGCAGCCGGCGAAGGTCGGGCTGCTGCCGGTGGCGATGTACGCGCCCGCCCCGCGCGCCAGCCAGACGTAGTTGCCCGCAAACTCACAGCGCTCGAAGCGCGGCGAGCCGCCGATGATCACGCACCCGGCGCCGGGGCTGAAGTCAGCGATGTTGCCGGCGATCCGGCACTGCGCGATGACCGGCGACGCGTTGAGGATCCGCAGCCCCGCGCCGGAGGACTGCGTGCAGCGCCCGGCTTTGATCGTGAATCCGTCGAGAATCGCGCTGCCGTTGACGCCGCCGGCGGTGATGATGTGATCGGTGTTCTCCGTCATGTTGACCCAGCCGGGCAGGTCGTCGCCGTTGAGGTCGCCGCTGAGGATGGTGAGGTGCGCGGCGGGATCGCGCTGCTCGCGCAGCGTCTCGATGCCGGCGAAGCCGCCGTAGACGCCGAGGTTGTTGCGCAGCGTGAAGGTCTCGGCCGCGCTGCCCTGCGGCGGCGCGGGGCAGTAGGTCCCCTCCGCCACCCAGACCTCGGCGCCCCAGCCCGCCTGGAGCGCCGTCTGGAGCGAGGTGTAGGCGTTCGCCCAGTCAACGCCCGAGTTGCTCCCCGTCGCCTCAAGATCGACGTACACGACCTGCCCGGACGCGACGCGGCCGAAGCAGACAAGCGGCAGAAATGACAGCAGAAACGCCCGCGTGCAGCGCAACATGATCAGCCCTCCGGGAAGAGGCGCCGCGACGGGTGTCCGCGGAACCGCGGCTGAATCGACGAGCCGACGCGGCGCGCCTCAATTCGAAAGTACGCGGGCGGCGGCTGACGGATGCAGCCAATCAGCGCCGCGGACAGAATCAGGGATCAATCGGGTGATCTCCCTCAGGCCGAACCGGGCATGGAGCGGGCGCAGATGAAACTGCGCCGCAGTCGCTGGGTTTCAAGGATGCCTCGAGGCAGACTTCGTGCACAAGGCGCCGCTGCGGGGGCGGGATCGCAACGCGCCGGATCAGATACGCAGCCGGGCTGGAGCAATCGGATCTCAGTCATGCCGGCCGCGCGCGTGGCGCAGGCCGCGGTAGATCATCAGCGCCGCGCCGCTCAGGAGCAGGCCGGCAAGCAATCCGGCAAACGCGCCCGCAACGGCGCCGGTCACGCGGTCTCGCGAATGGACGAGGGCGCCGACGGCGGCCCCGAGGAACACCCCGCCGACGACCGCGAGCAGCTGCACGAGGTTGTCCCGCCAGCGCACGTTGACGCCGATGAGGGTGTCGCTCACGACGTTGTAGGATTCCATGCCCGACAGCGGCCGAGGTGTCTCGACCGCGCCGGGCGGACGGGCGATCGGAGCAGGGGCGACGAGGGGAGGCGCTGCCGGCGGTCGGCTGGACTCGCGTGGCGGTTCGGTCATGCCGCATGATACCGGCGGGGCGGGTGGAGTTCGAGACGTGGAGCGTTCCGGCCAGGGGGGGGCGGTAGCGGCTCGGCGCAGAAAAACAGCCTCGCCGCCTTTAGGGCGGCGAGGCTGAAGCGTCGGCAATGACCTACTTTCCCGCTGAGCAGTATCATCGGCGGCCTGGGCTTAACTGCTGTGTTCGGGATGGGAACAGGTGTGGCCCCAGACCTTTGGTCACCGACAAGGTTCCGGCCGGGCCTCTCGGCCCGGCCGGACGAAGTGACAAGTGAGGGAGTTGAGAACGCGTGCGAACGATCGAGTGAAATCGGAGATGCGTATGCACGCTGGTGGACATTGGTGGTCGCCCTGGCGCGTGCCGCTCCTGCAAGGGGAGAGGGCTGCTTTGGGGGCAGGCCTGCTCCGAGGCAGGAGACGAGACACGGGCGCGGGTCGACCTGACCAGGCCTTCGACCGTTAGTACCGCTCTGCTGAAGGTATTTCGACCCTTACACATGCGGCCTATCAACCCGGTAGTCTTCCGGGGGTCTCTCGCTTACGCGAGCAATATTGATCTTGAGGGGGGCTTCCTGCTTAGATGCTTTCAGCGGTTATCCCTGCGCCACTTAGCTACTCTGCGATGGCACGAGCGTGCCAACAGACGCACCAGGGGTGGCTCCTTCCAGGTCCTCTCGTACTGAAGAAGACTCCTCGCAATATTGCAACGCCCACGGCAGATAGGGACCGACCTGGCTCACGCCGGTCTGAACCCAGCTCGCGTACCACTTTAATTGGCGAACAGCCAAACCCTTGGGACCGCCTTCAGCCCCAGGATGTGATGAGCCGACATCGAGGTGCCAAACCGCTCCGCCGCTGTGGACGCTCGGGAGCGATCAGCCTGTTATCCCCGGGGTACCTTTTGTCCGTTGAGCAACGACCCTTCCACACGGGATCGCTGGATCACTAGGACCTGCTTTCGCAACTGCTCGACGAGTGAGTCTCGCAGTAAAGCCGGCTTGTGCCCTTACACTCGACATACGGTTTCCAACCGTATTGAGCCGACCTTTGTGCTCCTCCGTTACTGTTTGGGAGGAGACCGCCCCAGTCAAACTGCCCAGCAAACACTGTCCCTCGCCCGGTTTCACGGGAGTCGAGGTTAGGTCACAAACGAATTCAGGGTGGTATTTCAAGGGTGGCTCCATCCCGGCCGGAACCGGAACTTCAAAGCCTCCCACCTATCCTACGCAGAACAGGCTCGTGACCAATATTAGCCTACAGTAAAGGTCCACGGGGTCTTTCCGTCTTGCCGCGGGTAGGCGGCATCTTCACCGCCACTACTATTTCACCGAGTCGGTTGTGGAGACAGTGCTCCAATCGTTACGCTATTCATGCACGTCGGAACTTACCCGACAAGGAATTTCGCTACCTTAGGACCGTCATAGTTACGGCCGCCATTGACCGGTGCTTCAGTCGCAAGCTTCTCCCGCCACTAAATGACTCGAAGGACCGTCGAACGAACTCGATCGGTGCTCCAAGTCTTTTAGTGGCGGGATAACCTACTTCTTTGACATTCCGGCATTGGGCAAGCGTCACACTGTATACGTCCTCTTGCGAGTTGGCACAGTGCTGTGTTTTTGATAAACAGTCGTCAGAGCCTTTTCTCTGCGCCCTCTCCTGGAACGGAGGAGGGCCCCCTTATCGCGAACTTACGGGGTCAATTTGCCTAGTTCCTTCACAACCGTTCTCTCGAGCCCCTGAGGTTATTCACCACGCCTACCTGTGTCAGTTTTAGTACGGAATCGGTGCTTGTCCACGAACGGATTTTCCTGGAACCTCCGCCCCCAGCGGGGCCCCGAGGGGCCCGGACATTTCCAACCGTCCTGCTGAGCTAAGAGATTCGTCGCGTCGCTTCAACCGCACACCGATGCTCAGGAATATTAACCTGATGTCCATCGACTACGCCTTTCGGCCTCGCCTTAGGATCCGGCTAACCCTGGGCGGATTTACCTTCCCCAGGAAACCTTAGGCTTTCGGGGAGCGGGATTTTCACCCGCTTTATCGTTACTCAAGCCGGCATATTCACTTCCTGACGCTCCACGAACCCTTCCGGGATCGCTTCGACGCTGACAGGAACGCTCTCCTACCACTCGCACAAGGCGAGTCCACGGCTTCGGTTTCCGTCTTGATTCCCGATCATTATCGGCGCCGAATCCCTCGACCAGTGAGCTGTTACGCACTCTTTAAATGGTGGCTGCTTCTAAGCCAACATCCTGGCTGTCTGAGCGATTCGACTACCTTAAGAACTGAGACGGAATCTGGGACCTTAGCCGGTGGGCTGGGTTGTTCCCCTTTTGACCACGGATATTATCACCCGCAGACTGACTCCCGCGACAGGGACCGGTGGTATTCGGAGTTTGATTGGGATTGGTACTCTTTCGAGCCCAAGTCTCATTCAGTGCTCTACCCCCACCGGGTGTAACGCGAGGCTAGCCCAAAAACTATTTCGGAGAGAACGAGATATCTCCAGGTATGATTAGACTTTCACTCCTCCCCACAGCTCATCCCCCAGCTTTTCAACGCTGGTGAGTTCGGCCCTCCAGAAGGTCTTACCCTTCCTTCAGCCTGGCCATGGGTAGATCACCTGGTTTCGCGTCTATCCCCTGCGACTTCGCGCCCGTTTAAGACTCGCTTTCGCTGCGGCTCCGCCTCGATGAGGCTTAGCCTTGCCGCAAAGGATAACTCGCCGGCTCATTATGCAAAAGGCACGCCGTCACCCCGCCACTAAATGGCTCTCGCAAGAGCCAGTTACTGGCGGGGCTCCGACCGCTGTGTAAGCACATGGTTTCAGCTACTATTGCACTCCCCTCGTCGGGGTTGTTTTCACCATTCAGTCGCCTTACTGGTTCACTATCGGTCGTCAAGGAGTATTTAGCCTTACGGGGTGGGCCCCGCATGTTCATGCCGAGTTTCACGGGCTCGGCATTACTCGTTGCGCCCTCGCCGCATCACGGCCGCTACAGGACTATCACCTTCTCTGGTCGTGCTTTCCAGCACGCTCACGGTCGATCCGCATTGATTCCGGCGCCCCAGGCCGAAGCCTGGTTCGGGCTGTTCCGCGTTCGCTCGCCGCTACTGACGGAATCGCGTTTGCTTTCTTTTCCTCCGGCTACTGAGATGTTTCAGTTGGCCGGGTTTGCTTCACGTCCCTATGCATTCAGGACGTGATGACCCTTTCGGGCCGGGTTGCCCCATTCAGAAATCCCCGGATCGATGCTCGTTTACCAGCTCCCCGGGGCTTATCGCAGGTTTCCACGTCTTTCATCGCCTCTTGACGCCAAGGCATTCACCATGTGCCCTTTGTGGCTTGGTCAGGCCGACCTGAACCCGTGCCGGATCGCTCCGGCACGCACCCAGACCGACGCGCCAACGCGAAGGCTTTTGCGAACCTCCGCTGCCTCGAACCATCGACCGCCGCCGCTTTCACGCCGCCGGAACGATGCCTCGAAGCCGCCCACCTGTCGTGCATTGACAGGTCATCTCGAGATTTCAGAACTCGATGATCTTGATCGCAGCGCCCGGAAAAAGCGCTGCAATCCACGCGTTCTCAAACTCACTTGTCAAAGAGCGTTCGGGTCGCTGCACCGCGGGTGCGGCCGCTTCCCAAGCAAAACTCGCCCCATCAAGAGGCGAGGGAGATAGTAGCCCCGCTCCACGCCCCGTCAAGCCCGGCAGACCTCCGCCTGACGAGTTTTTCTCCAGCCCGCCGCACCCCAGGTCCTGGAGGGGGGGCGGCAAACCGACAAAAAGGAAAGAGGCCGGGACAGATGCCCCGGCCTCGCGCAAGTCCTTGAAAAACAACGGCTAGCCGCGGGTCGCCAGGCCGCGCAGTCGCTGACGCTCCGCCTCCATCGCCGGATCGGAGGGGTCAAGCACCTGGATCGAGCCGTCGGGCATCGCCACAATGACCCGAACCTGCTGATTCAGGGTTGACCCCCCGTCAATCTGGATCACGTCCAGGAGCGTCGCCCCGGTGGCGAACTCGACCTCCTGCGTCTCGCCGCCCGGCTGCGCCGGCGGAATGCTCCGCATCTCGCCGATCGGCTCGCCCGGCCGGCAGGTCACCGAGGCCACCCGATGCACTCCCTGCGTGAAGGAGTAGATCTCGAAACTGGCGCTGCGGTCGTCGATCTGGTCGTTGTAAATGCCGGAGATGGCGAAGAACTGCTGAGGCGGGGTCACTCGGACGGGCTCGCTCCAGGCGGTCCACTGCGAGAGGACGATGGGCGAGCCGGCCAGGTGCTGCTGCGACTCGGCCAGGCGCGACTCGCGCCCGAAGAAGGGGTTGTAGAGTCCGACCGCGACGCGATAGCGGTAGGTGGAGCCGGGTTTGGCGGTGATGTCGTGCCACCAGACGCGCAGCGAGGGATTCTCGAGGAGGCCCTTGACGGCCGCGCTCGGTCCGCCGGTCTTTCCTGGGGCTTGGGCCGGCGCCTGCTTGCCGCCGCCCTCGGTCATTCCGCCGCCTTCGGTCATCCCGCCACCCTCGGTCATTCCTCCGCCGTGCTCTCGTTCAGTTCCCTTGCCGGAAGGTTCCGGCGGCGTCGTACCCTTGCCGCCCGGCGGGGCGTTCTGCTGTCCGGGGCCTGCGGTAGCATCGGGGAAGTCGGTGTAGGTGGGATCAAGATCCTGGAGGGTCTTCTTGGCGGCGTCGTAGGCGGTGCGGGCCTTCTTGATGTCGTCGTCGAGGCGCTGACGGGCGCGTTCTTCGGTCGTCATGCCGGTCGGGCGCTCTTCGGTGGGCGTCTGGGCGCCGCCGCCCTCGGTTCCGCCGCCGCCCTTTCCGCCCCCGGACATCCCGCCGCCATCGTCCTGGCGGCGCGTCGTCTCCTGCTGCTTGCGCTTCTCCTGCGCGGCGAGGAAGCGATCGAGCGCGGCCTGGGTCTTTTCGACATCGCGCCACGCGAGGCGCATGCGCCGCTCGGCGTCCAGCACCTCGGGACTCTTGGGAACACTGCGCTTGACCATGTCAAAGGACCACGGCGTGCCGTCGGCGAGGGTGTAGAAGCCCGGCTGGTAGATCGACGACCCGAACGAAGCCGCTTCCGCGAGCAACTCATCCTTCACGCGCGAGGAAAGCGCCTCGGCCTTGAGGCGGTCGCGCACGGAGAGTTGGCCGGGAATCGGCTCGACCGTCTCGGCGCTCGACCACGACCCGTCGGGGAGCAACTGCTGGCGCTCGACGACGAGGTCGATGATGGCGATGTCCTGATCAACCCACTGGGTGGGGATGGGCTTGCGGCCCTCCACGAATCCGGAGAGGGCGCTGCGCAGCGCCGTGCCGTCGAACTCCGCCGTCACGTGCACCGCGTGCAGGTCGTAAGGCGGCTTGCCGTCGAAGCGCGACGCCAGGTCGGGCTGCGCCTCGACCTCAGCGGGGTCGATGGTGTAACTGAGAGAGGCGGCGTGGAGGTTCGCCGGCGCCGGGGCGTTGACTTCGGCGTACAACTCGGTCGCGGTGCTCATGAAGCCGGCGCCCTCGGCGCCCATCTTGTAGGCGGTGGGGGCGACGAGTGCGACCGTCGGGCGCGCGGGCTGCGAAGCGCCCTCGTACTGCGCTTCGAGCCAGTCGGTCAGGCGATCGACGGACTGAATCTCCAGCGAAACGGGGCTGTCCATCTTGGCCTTGAGGGAGCGCGCCTTTTCGGCGAGCACCTCGTCCACGGCGGAGGGACTGTGCGTGGCGGCGCCGAGTTTGACGGCGTTGGGATCGGTGAAGAACGCCTTGCCCGCGATGGCGAAGACGATGACGCCCGCCACCCCGATGACGATCTTCTCCACGTGCTGTTCGAAGAAGTTGATGCCTTTGGGTTTCATGGTGTGTCCTGCCTTTCATTGGCGTCGTGACGATGACGCGCCATCAGCCTTCCGCCTTGGGCGTCTCGACGATGCCGAAGAACGTCTTCACGGGCGGGGGCATGAGTTTCACGGTCCAGTCGCGAAGCCAGAGCGTCTCGACCTCCAGTTCAATCTGGATGACCGGATCAGAACCGTAGTAGAACCCCTGCGCCAGTTCGGCGGAGAGATCCAGCGGCACGGTCCGGAAGCCGACAACGCTCATGAAGTTAGTCGTGTGGAAGGCGTCAAAGACCTGCCCGAGCCGGCGGCTGTCAACGATGAGCAGGATTTTGACGGGTCGCATGTCATAGAGGCCGGTCTGGGCGGCCCGGCCGCTGATGGACCGGGTGTAATCCGGCGGGAAGGGCTGGGCGGGATCGGCGTAGGCGGTGGCGTCGGGAGCCGCAGCGGCGCCGCCGGGCGCTCCGCCGCGCTCGCCCACCGGCACTTCGAAGGTGCCCATCTTGCTCATGGAGCGGCCTTCCATGCCGCCGATGGGCATGCCTTCCATGCCGCCGACGGACGCGCCCTCCATTCCGCCACCGCCCATCGGCGCCTCCGGCGCTTCCTCGGGCTTGGGTCGCAGGCTTTCTTCCGTGAGGTTCGGCGGGAAGATCTGGGCGGGCGCGACGCTCACGAGGCGCTTGATGACGCTGGAGGGCTCGCCGATCACGGTCGCCCGTTCGCCATCAGCGGTGTTGGCTCGCTCCACTGCGGCCATGATGTCGGAGTTCACCCAGTAGGTGTGCTGCCACTCCCACCAGCGCAACTTGTCGGGAGCCTTCTGGTCCTGCCACTGCTGGAGGGCGAAGACGTTGAGGTCGGCGAAGACGGTGTGCTCCTGCGCCGCCTGGGCGTAGATCGCCAGCCGACGCGCCGTCATCGCTTCGGCGAGTTTCGTGCGCTCCGCCTCGGTCAGCGACACCTCGGGGCCGACGTTGAACTGCGTGCGCCGGTAGTTGCGCTCGAACTCGACGAGTTGCTCCTGCACCAGGTCCGGCGCCGGAGGCATTCCCGCGCCGGAACGGCGCAGGAGTTCCTCGTGCGCGCGAATGAAGGCGCCGTGGATGCGGAAGGGCAGTTCGTTCATCTGCACCCGCGATGGCTCAGGGAGCAGGCCCGGGACGAGTTCATCCTTGCCCGAGCGGTTGACCTCCACGACCCACTGCTCCAGGGCGGTGGCGTCCTCTTTGATCGCCTCGCGCACGCGCCGGTACTCCCCGATCAGCCCCTCGTTGAGGGCCATGCTCTTCTCGATCGCAGGCGAACCGGGCGCGAGGGGTTTGATGACCACCTGGGCCGACGAAACGCGGCTGATCTTCTGATCCTGATCGCTCACGCGCTTGGCGATTTCCCTGGCGATCGAGGCGTTCCACGCGCTGCTGGCGTAGATGACGACGGGAAGAACGACGATGGCGACGGCGCACATGATCACAATGAGCAGGTGCGCCTTGATCCAGTTGAGAATCGGTGTCATGGTCAGTTGCCCTCCTCGCTGGAGTTGGCGGATTCGTCCGACGAGGCCTTCGTCGGATCGATGAGTTGGACCGTCCACGTCACTTCGACCTGGTAGTACTCGGTGTCAGGCGGAAGGGTCGGGGCGGGCGTGGGCAGAGGCGCGATCATCTCGAGGTTGTTGCTGCCGCCGAAGGCCGAGCGGCCGCCGGGCACGAAGCCCCCGCCCTCGCCGAACGGAGGAGCGGTCATGCCCCCGCCGCCTTCCATCATGCCTCCCTTGCCCCCGTGCCCCAGGTCGCGTTCCGTGCCCCCGCCGCGCGAGGCGCCCGGGCGGGAGGGGCTGCCGGACGGCCCGCCGGGGGCCTGCGCCGCCGGCGGCGTGCGGAAGGAATCGACGCGCACCGTCTCCGGTCGCGCGCCCGGCTCGTCCCTGCTGATGATGCGGTACGGCACGCCGGGGCGCTCCGAGTTGTTTTCAAGCCACTGGATGACCGACTGGTTCACCAGCGCCACGCTGTCGCGGTTTGAGGTCTCGACGCGCATCCGCAGGCGCAGGCGGGGCATCGTCTCGTCAACGCGCGGCGGGATGAAGGTGTATTCAAGCGACTTGAGTTCGAGCAGCCGCCGCTCGCCGGGCGGGATCGCGCTCATCTTCTCCGGGTCGCCGCTGAGCAACTCCGGCTGCGGCCTGGCGGAGGCGATCATGCTCGAGACGTCGGCGAGGATGTTCGGCCACACGTCGCGGTTGGCGATCATGCCGCGAATGTTCACCGGCTTGGCGGTGATTTCCGTCGCCCGGGTGATCTCGTCGAACTGGCTCTTGAGATTCGTCGCCTTGCTGACGATCGGCTCGATCTCGCGGTTGTACTCGGTCTGCTGCGTGGTGTAGCGCTGGTCGATCATCGGCCGCGCGAAGGCGATCATGGACCCGAAGACGACCATGGCGGCTGCGGCCCCGAACCACTTGATCTTCTGGCCCCAGAGGCGGTCGCGAACCACGCTCACGGGAATGAGATTCACGTCGATGGCCGCCAGGCCCAGGCCCTGGAGCGCCAGCCCGTACGCCGTCGCCATGTTGAGCACGTGCTCGGAGAACTGCGGGTTGTCGCTCGCCCCGAGCCGCTTGAGTTCATCGAGGCGCGAGATCTCCATCTGCACCTGCTGGCTGAGGAACTTGCGCAGACCAGGGAGTTTGAACGTCGAGCCGATGCCGATGAGCCGCGTCAGGTTCGCCTCCCGGTGCAGCGACTGGTAGTACCCGATCGACCGCTGCACGTCCTGGGCGAGGTCGGCGAAGACAGGGCGCATGGCCGAGAGAATCTGCCGGCGGTACTTGCTCGTCTGCGCCTCGGCCTTGAGTTTCTCCGCCTTGCTGTAGGTCAGTTTGAAGGACTCGATGAGCGCCTCGGTGAAGTTGTGGCCGCCGATCGGGAAGGTGCGGATCCACGTCCGCCCCCCCTCGGCGATGATGAGGTCGGTGCTCGTCGTTCCGATGTCGAGGATGATCGTGCCAGGCGTGGAAGGCCCGAGGCCGAGGTCGTACTGGAGGGCGTTGTACGCCGCCACCGGGGAGATCGTGATGCCGTCGGGAACCAGCCCCAGTTCGCCGTAGAGATTGAGGCGGGCCTGCACCGCTCCCTTGGTGATCGCGAAGATGCCCACCTCGACTTCCGGCGTCTCTTCGCTCGTGAAGGTCTCGTAGTCCCATTCCACCTCTTCAATGGGGAAGGGGATCTGCTGCACCGCCTCGAACTTGACGATGTCCGGGACTTTCTTCGGCTCGACCGGCGGCAGCTTGGCGAAGCGCGCGAACGCGCCGTTGCCGGGAACGGAGATGAGAATCGGTCCCTGCCGCATGTCCGGCTGCTGACTCATGAACTGCCCGATCGCCAGGCGGATCATCTCATCCGCATCGACGTCGGGGGTTGAAAGGACCTTCTTGTGGGGGATGCAGGCAAAATCCGCGAGGGTCACGTCGTCGCCGTTGCGCTCGAGGCGCAGGGCTTTGAGGGCATGCGAGCCGATCTCGATGCCCCAGGCGCTTGAACTGGCCATGGCCAACTCCTTTGCGTCCAAGATGCGTATGAAGCACGGACCGCGGCACCCGGGCCGGATGGACCTGCTTCGCATGGCCGGCATGACCATGACGCGGGTTCAGTTGTGAAGAGAGTCAAACCGTCTTTCAGCCTCTGCCAGAGGTCTGACGTTCGTCGTCGAGTGGGCTGGGCGCCGAATCCGATCCACCGGCTGCTGATCACCTGGGCATCGGCTCATGGCCGACGGGCAGGGCAGAGGCAGAGGGCGAATCACTTGTCCGGCGGGCAGCGCCCGAGCGACTCCTGTCGGAGGTCTGGATGCCGGGAGGCCCGTACCGCGTGGGCAGGCCCGGACACAATCCGGGGGACCCACTACCAGGATCGCCACGCATGGCGATCGGTTGCACATCCTTTCTGGCCCGCACGGCGCGATGGATGATCGCCTCGGGCCGCTCGTCCGCTGGTCGGCGGTCTCCGCTACACACGGAGAAGACCGGCCAGCCCCGAATCCCACATGACGCCGACCGAGCGGCCGGCGCACATCTGGGGGCTGTCTCCTCCCTATTAGAACGGCCTCAACCCCCGGTTGCAAGTGAATCCCCAAGAAAAACTGAAAAAAGAGTCGCTGCGAGCAAGCAACGACGGTTGCAGATGCCCGTCCCGGCGGCGCCGGCTCGGTCGGGAGCGGCGCAGCGCATCGCGCGAGCGTGCGGCCCGCCTCCGCGGGCCGCACGCCAATACTGCAACTTCACTCGGTAATGACCGAAACCGTCGCGTTGGATTTGACAGAGTCAATGCCCCCTGACCCGCGGCGGATCACCGACTGGACGTACACGCGGCGCCCGAGTGGAGCGCTGCGGGGTACACGCACGCGCAGTTGAGCCTCGCCCTGGGCATTGGCCAAGGTGCTTCCGATCAGGGTGACCGGATCGAGGAGATCAAGACACAGGTCGCCCAGCGGCGCGGGACAACGCCCACGACCAATCCCATTGAGCGAGTAGATGAAGTAGACCTGCTCGCCCGGAATGGCGCCGACCGCTTCGAACACGACCTCGCCGCCCCGCACGAGATGGCCGGGACTGAGCAGGCTCAACGCGCCATCGAGGGTGGCGACATAGGCGCCGTAGCCCTGATTGAACGGGCGGCTCGGATCGACGTATCGAGCGCG
Source organism: Phycisphaerae bacterium (assembly GCA_039794345.1). GTDB lineage: Bacteria > Planctomycetota > Phycisphaerae > Phycisphaerales > UBA5793 > UBA5793. The sequence continues at coordinate 21,647 of JBDIVQ010000050.1, forward strand.
GAAGACGATCTGGTTGCGGTCCAGGCCCCGGCAGGTGAAAGAGAAGTCGATGGTGTCCTCGCCGAAGAGCGCATCGCCGTTGTCGATGATCTTGAAGACTTCGCCATCGCGCCAGCCGTAGAGTCCCATGTTGGGTGCGGTCTGGGAGTTGAGAAACGCCACGAAGATCACGAGACCGTCCTCGATAGCGACTTCACCGAACTGATGGAAGGGCACGCCGCTGCCCGGAGCGGGCTGGCCCTTCTCGGCGATGACGGTCAGCGGTCCCCCGCCGTGCGAGTTGAGGGGCGCGGCGTAGACGCCCATGTGTCCGCCGAAGTTGATGTTGCCGTGAGCCCCCGTGAATACGACGGCGCGCCCATCGGTGTCGCTGTCGTAGAAGCGCTCGAACGCGACGCTCTGGCCGGGCATCGTGTTTTGCCAGTTGGCGATGAGTTGGAGCGTGTCGGTCGCCACCTCACTGACATAAAGCCCGCCCTCGGTTCCGCCGGAATGAGTCACGAGCGCCGCGAAAGAGGCGTACCCGTTCCCGAGGGACGGACCGCGATACGACAGGCTGAAAGTGGCGAAGGTGCCGCCTCCGGGGGCGCTCTCGCCGCGGTCGGCAAGCGTGAACGGCGTGCCGCCGGGCAGGGCGGAGAAGAAGGGCATTTCATAGGTGCCGTCGACCTGATGCGTCACTCCATCGGGCCCGAGGAAGGGGAAATGCTGCATGGACTGGTTGACGGCGACGACGAGTTCGCCTCCTGATCCAAGGTAGATCCCGTTGGGATTGGTGCCCCACCCTCCCGAGAACGCCGTCACACCGCCATAGGTGGAAGGATTGCCGAAGGTGCCAAAGGTCCGGCCCGGTTGATTGGGAATCGGATCATCCTGTTTGGCGATGACCGTGAATCCGCTCAGTCCATCGGCGAAGGCCGTGAAGACGCCGCTCTGAATCGTCTGCGGATTGGACCCGTAAAAGGCGACGACCCCGCTGTGCAGCGCCGGCGCATTGCCGGTGGCGCGGATCGACGTGCTCTCGTCGGCGATGCGCGTGAACCGAAGCACCTGGCCGGGGCTGCTCGCGGCTGACAGCAGCACAGAGGCAAGGGTGGAAAGACTGATGGTGATTGCTCGGGAATGCATGATGGATCTCCTGTCTCGTCGAACGCCTTCGAACGCCCCGGGCTTGAGCGGGCAACGCGCCTGCCACGGAGAATAAACAGGATTTGACGCTCCTTATTTGAGAACCACACCATCACGGCGAAAAACGGGGTGAAATCCCTGCTCACAACGCCCGGCGAGCACCCTCAGCGCCCCGTGCGACAGCGCCGTCAGATCCTCGACCGAATGAACGCCGCGAGATTCTCCGCATCGTCCGAGCCGATGCGCAGGGTGCGGCCGTTCACGGTCAGTTCAACGCACTCCCGGCCCCACAGGTTGTAGGTCCAGCCCCGGCCGGGGATGGAGTGGATGCCCCATCCATCGATGACGGAACTGCGCGAGGCCCGGGCGGAGGCGATTGGGTCGCAGCGCACGCGCCTGCCCAGGAGCGGCATGGGCCCGTACTGCAACCGGATGGAGTCGACTTCATCGACCACGGTCAGGGTGCCGAAACAGAGCGTCAAGAGGAGAAGCAGAGCGCCCAGGAGGCAGGCGAGAATCAACAGGCGGATGTCCGCCAGCGCCCCCGCCGCGGCCGTCAGCACCGCGATCGCGACGAGCATCCAGCCCAGCGGAGCGTGTTGCGTGTGCTGATAGGTCATGAAATCCTCCCGTGTGGCGCGCCTCCTCAACAACGTATTCGGATCGGCGCCGACGCGCTCTCTCAGCGTTCGGCGATGAGATACGCGACCCAGCCGGCGCAGACCTCGCCCTTGGTCGTGGGTCGGAAGATGCCGTTGCCCTCGCCGTCCTTGTCCGTCCCTTCCCAGTAGACCGTGCTGCGCGCAAAGCCCGCCTCGGCGAGCACCTCGCGGATCTCCGCGATCGACCAGAGACGCCAGTCGTAGGTGAAGGCCTTCTTCAACTGCGTGCCGTCGGGAAACCGGAAGTGGATGTGGC
>JBDIVQ010000051.1:0-22715 GCA_039794345.1 Phycisphaerae bacterium
GCACCCCACGATTCGCGGAGCCTCATCGTGGACGTGGGGGCGCGGCGCTACGGTTTGTGGTGCTCAACGAGACGAACTTCACTGATGCCGCGGCGGTGATCGACCTGCTCGGTCGCGCGGCGCAGGTGCTGCGCCGCTCGCCGCTGCGGCGGGGCTGCACCGTTCATCTGCCGGCGCGCGGCCGGCTCATCGTTACGGGCGATCTGCACGACAACCCCTTCCACCTCGAGAAGATCCTGCGCCTTGCCGCGCTTGATGCTTCGGCCGACCACCATGTCATCCTGCACGAACTGATTCACGGCGAGAACCTCATCAACGGCATGGACTTCAGCCATCGGATGGTCCTGCGCGCCGCCGACCTGATCGTCCGGCACCCGGACCAGGTGCATCCGCTGCTGGCCAATCACGAACTCTCCCAGATGACCGGCCGGGGCGTGAGCAAGGGCGCCGGCGATTCCGTGAGGCTCTTCAACGACGCAGTCGAGTTCACGTTCGGGGACGCCGCCGATGCGGTCGCCGCGGCGATCAACGGCTTCCTGCGCACCTGGCCGCTGGTGCTGCGGACGGAATCAGGCGTGCTCTGCGCTCACAGCCTGCCGGCTGAGCACGCGCTGGGGCACTTCGATCCGGCTGTGCTGACGCGGGAACTGACCGAATCGGATTATGAGCCGCGAACCGGCTCGGCCTACCTGATGGTCTGGGGCCGCCGCCACAGCCAAGCCCATCTTGACCGTCTGGCCGCAATCCTGGGAGTCAAGGCGTTCTGCATCGGCCACGAACACGCCGAGTCGGGCAGCGAGCCGCTGGGAACCCGGGGGATCATCCTCAACAGCGACCATGACCGAGCGGCTGTGCTCGCGCTCGACCTTGCGGCGGAACCGCGGCCGGAGGAGTGGATCTGGGCGGTTCGGCCTCTCTCGTCGATCGGCGGGGGTGAGGCGGCGGGAGGCTAGGGAGTGATCCCGAGAGTCCGAAAAGGGGTAGCCGACGGCCGGATCATGGATGAAACCGGTCTCGACGCGGGTTGTACATCATGCCCGGAGCGGCACGCGCGGCGGCAGGCCGTCGCGCGGCGATCGGTTTTGGGTCAAGACGGGCGAGCGGCCGTCCCCGGGGGGAGCCATCCGTCTCTGTCGGCACGAGAACACCAGGCACGAGGAGGTTGCGTGATGATTCGTCGATTCGCTACGGCTCTGACGCTTGCGGCATGCGTCGCGACGCTGAACATCGGCTCGATCGAGGCGACCGCACAGGACCAGGCCGCTCAGCCGCCCGTCCGATACGACGGGCACAAGGTCGTCCGCGCCAACATCAGGAACGCGCGGCAACTGCGGATCATGGAGACGCTCAGCCCCGACTGCTGGTCGCACGGCTCGGGCATCGGCCTGGTTGATTATCGCATCCCGCCCGAGGCGCTCGACGCGCTCGCCGCCTCGGGAGTCGAGCATGAGGTGCTCATCGAAGACGTGCAGGCGCTCATCGAGCGCGAGAAGGGGGTCGGTCAGCCGGCCGGCTGGTACGACCAGTACCACACCCTCGCCGAAATCGAGCAGTACGTGCAGGGACTGGCGGACTCCCATCCGAACCTGGCGCAGACCTTCGTCGTCGGCAACTCGCTCGAAGGGCGGCCGATCCGGGGGATTCGCATCTCCGGCGCCGGCGGACCCAACGGCAAGCCGGACTTCGTCATCCACGGGGGCATCCACGCCCGCGAGTGGATTACCACCATGGCGATGCCCTACATGATTGAAACCCTGTTGACCTCCTACGGCAACGATCCGGTGCTCACGCAACTCGTCGATCGCGTCAACTTCCACATCGTCTCCGTGATGAACGTGGACGGTTTTCTGTACACGCAGACGGACCGCATGTGGCGCAAGAATCGCCGCAACAACGGCAATGGAACGTACGGCGTGGACCTCAACCGCAACTACAGCGTCGGCTGGGGCGGCGAGGGGTCGAGCAGCAACACCGGCAGCGAGACGTACCGCGGAACCGCGCCTTTCTCCGAGCCGGAGTCGCAGGTCATGCGCGACTGGCAACTCTCCCTGCCGAACTTCGCCGGCTTCATCGACGTCCACTCCTACTCACAACTCATCCTCCAGCCTTACGGTTACACGAGCCAGTTGCCGCCGGATCACGCCACCTTCGAGATGATCGGCGCCAACATGGAAAACGTCATGGAGGATCTCCACGGAACGGGGTGGGTTCACGGGCCCACCTACACCACGATCTACCCCGCCTCCGGCGTCACGCTCGACTGGGCCTACGTCGAGGGCGGCGCCTGGGGCATGAGTTTCGAACTGCGCGACACCGGGCAGTTCGGCTTCCTGCTCCCCCCCGAGCAGATCATTCCCGCATCGCAGGAGTGCTTCGTCGGCGCGATGGAACTGGCGAAGTTCCTCTCGAACCGGCTCGCTTTCGCCTTCCCGAACGGACTGCCGACCTGGGTCGATCCGAACACGGCGGCGACGATCGAAGTCCAGATCAATCCGATCAACGGCGGCTCCTACCAGACGGGCAGCGCCAAGGTCTACGCACGAGTCGGCACGAGCGGCCCCTTCGTCGCATCGAGCATGGCGCCGCAGGGGGGCAACCTCTTCCTCGCCACGCTGCCGGCGGCGGACTGCGGCGAGATCGTGCAGTTCTACTTCGAGGCCTACTCGACCGACAACGTGCAGCATACTTCGCCCGTCGGCGCGCCGACGGAGTTCTACGCGGCCGACTCCGTCTTCGTCGATGTGATCTTCGCGGATGACTTCCAGACGAACCAGGGCTGGACCGTTCAGAACGAGAACCTGCAGGATGGCGCATGGGAGCGCGGCGTGCCCGCAGGCGGAGGCGCCCGCGAAGACCCGCCGAGCGACTTCGACGGCTCGGGGTCGTGCTTCCTCACCGCCAACCGCAGCGGCAATTCCGACGTGGACGGTGGGCCGACGCGCCTCATCTCGCCCACCTTCGACCTCAGCGGCGGCGACGCGACGATCTCCTACGCACGCTGGTTCCGCAGCGTCAACGGCACGGCCGACCGCTTTACCGTGGACATCTCCAACGACAACGGCTCGACATGGACGAACGTGGAGAACCTCGGCAACCAGCCCACGCAGTGGGGGGTCAACGAGTTCCAGGTGAGCAACTACCTCGCCCCGACCGCGACGATGAAGATCCGCTTCAACGCGGTGGATGTGCCCAACGACTCCGTCGTCGAGGCGGGCGTGGACGCGGTGCTCGTCGCGCGGCGCGGGTGCGGCGGGGGCGGCGGCATGACGCTGGCCGTCGGACCCCTCAACGCCGGGCAGAACGGCCAGTTCGACGTGACCGACGCCAACCCCAACGAGTTGACATACCTCGCGTACAGCCTGCGCGGCCTGGGGAGCACCTATGTGCCGGGGCTGAACGTCACGCTTGACCTGCGCAGCCCGGTCCAGGCCGGCACTGCCCGCCGATCCGACGGCAGCGGCAGCGTCTCCTGGACGCTTCCCATCCCGCCCAACGCCTCGGGACGCACCGTCTGGTTCCAGGCGGCGCAGTTCGAGAACAAGAGCAACGTCGTGGAGACCACCATCAACTGATCGCTCCGCGCGACATCCGCCTTCATGCCACTTGATCGGCCCGGCGCCTTGAGCGTCGGGCCGATCGCGTTGCCGGACCTCGTGTTCAGATCAATCCCGGCCCGCAGCGCCGACAACCCAGGCGGCTGTGCCCTTGCACGCGTGAACGAGGCGCTCGCCGGTGGAGCGGATGAAGGCGTCGTGCAGGGCGCCGTGATGAGTGCGCCCGACGACGACGATGTCGGCGTCGATCTCCCGCGCGTGCCAGGTAAGGATTTCGGCGATCGCGGCCCGGGTGTAGCCGCCTTCGAGCACGGTGATGGTGAGCCTCTCCCGGGGCCAGGCGCCGCCCCCGAGTTTCTCGAAGAGGCCGGAGACGCGCTGGTGCGCGGCGGACTTCTCCTGGGCGATCTGCTCGGCCGTTTCCGTCGCCAGCGCGGAAGGCAGCCCCGCGCCGTCCCAGATCATCGATGGATCGATGAACTCGAGGTGCGGCGGAATCTTCTGCACGAGCACGTGGAGCAGATGGAGGTGAGGCTTCTGAGCCGCCGCCGCGAACACGCGGAGCACGTGCGAGATGGCCGCGCGGGCCGAGTCTGAATCATCCAGTCCGACAAGCACGGTGAGCGAAGCGACCGACTCTGGCATGTGAGGCCTCCGGGAAGCGCTGCCCTATTCTGTGCCGGCCGGGCGACCGGGACCACTCGCGGCGAACGAGGGACCGCCGCCCGCGTCGTCAATCGCCCGCCGAGTCCGCCGCGGCGGACCCCTCCGCGTGCGCCCGCAGGACGGGAGGCAGTTCGACGGCGCGGCCCTGCTCGGTGAGGCAGGCGAGCGTGGTGCTTGCGGCCGCGAGGCGCTCGCTTCCCCGCCAGAGGTTGTACTCGTGGCGGATCTTGACGTGACTCGCTTCGACGAGCCGCGTCTCGAGGCGCAGCAGGTCGTCGTACCGCGCCGGACGGCGGTATTTCACCCTGAGTTCCACCACCGCCAGGCGCACGCCTTCCCGCTCGAGGTCCGCGTACGAGACGCCGTCGCCGCGCAACAGTTCGGTTCGCCCCATCTCGAACCAGACGGCATAAGCGGAGTGGTGCGCCACGTTCATCGGATCGCACTCGCTGTAGCGCACGCGGAGGGTGATCTCGCCGATTCGCATGAATCAGTCTATCGCGTGCTGAAGGGCGAGCAGGGCGTAGGCGGTGACGAGAACCGGGTCGCCCTCCATCCAGCGGTCGGACTCGTTGACGAAACTCCCGTCGGGGCGCTGGAGGGAGGCGAGTCTGGCGATGAGGTCGTTGGCCCAGTCGCGAGGCTCGGCGGGGGAGCCGTCGCGGTTGAGCGGCGTGATCGTCGTGCTGCCCCAGGCGTCGAGGGCGCGGCTCATCGTCACGAGGTAGTAGTAGTATCCCTGCATCCCCATGCCGGGATTCTCTTCGAGGGTGTAGTGCCGACGCAGCCACTCGTGCGCCGCCACGACGCGCGGGTCGTCCCGATCGAGATTCGCATAGATGTAACTCTTGAACCCGGCGTACGTCATCGACCCGTAGCATCGCAGGCGCGAGACGACGGCGCCGTCATCGAGCGTTTCCTCGATCATCCCGGCCTTGGATTCGCCCGCACCGATCGCGTCCTTGTTCGGGCTGGTGGCGTAGATGAACCCGCCCTGCCGGGAGCCGTCGGCATAGGGCATGTCGTTGACCGAGTCGAGCATCTGGGTGCGCTGGAGGAAGACGACGGCCCGCTGGAAGGCGGGATCGTTGCAGTCGAGACCGCTGTCGTGCAGGCCCTGGAGCATGAGGTTGAGGTTGGAGTTGTCGGGCCGGCTGCTGCCGCCGTACCCTGCGCCGCCGTACCACGGATGCGCCCGGTCGATGATCCTGCCCTCGGGATCGACCTGGCCGTCCCATTGCAGGGCGCGGAGGAAGTCCTGCGCGGGCCGGACGGCGGCGACCACATCCGCGCGCGTGCTGCGGCTCAGGGCGCTGAGCGCCAGCGCCGTGTTGTAGTTGGGAAGGATCGTGTCGTAGATGCCGCCGTCGTCCTGCCGTTTCGAGAGCAGGTAGTCAAAGCCGCGCCGCACCGCGGGGTCAGAATCGTCGATCGTGGGCTCCATGAGCAGGCCGTTGAGCACCAGCGCCGTGATGCCGGGGAGGTGCGGCTTGTCGTCGGCGGGGATGCCCCAGCCCCCCGTCGCCTCATCCTGCTGCGATCGCAGGTAGGCGACGGCCCGCTCGATCGACTGCCGGGCGAGTTTGTAGTGCTTGTCGTCGATTCGCTCGGATCCGCGACTGAGCGTCGAAGCGCCCGTCGCTGCGGCGACAGCGATTCCGGCCAGGCATGCGGCGACGGCGCTTGTCATTCGCGAGTGTTTCATGGGGTGTACCTCAGAGGATGATATCGACGCTGCCTCGAAACGTTGCTCACTGCGATTGGTGATTCTCGCGGCGGATCTGCCGTTCGATGTCATTAAGGTGGCGCAGTTCCTCCTCGAGGCGCCGGCGGCGCTTTGCGAGATCGGCCTCTGCAGGCGAGTCATGACGTTCGCGCGGGCGGGCGAGAGGGTCGGGAAAGGCGTCGGCTGGAACGGTCGGCGGCGCCGCGCTCCGCGGCGGATGCTGCACCACCTGCCAGGCGGCCACCCACGCGGCCGCAGCCGCCAGCGCGAAGAAGATCGCCAGCGCGATGCTCAGGGCGATGATCAGCGGCGGCCGGCTCTGGGGACCGAGATCGAAGAGGGGAACCGCGCCATAGCCGGCCGCCATGAGCGTGGCCGTGATCGCTGTGCCCCACGCCGGAAGACGCCCGCGATCGGACTGCTGCCCCAGGCCGAACGCGACGAGTGCGAGCGCGCCGATGACGCTCGCGACGAGGAGGATCTGCGCACGGGCGGTACCGGCCGGCGCCTGGGTCTCCACGTCGATCAGGCCCCGGTGCAGAGCGCCGCCCTCAAAGAAGGCAACCCCGCAGCAGGCGCAGGTTGTGAGGATGAAGAGCGTCGCGCCCAGGCCCTGCATGAGAAAGCCCACGCCGCGCGAGAAGGACCGCAGATTCGCCGTGGGATCGGGCGGCGGTTCGGGCGCCTCCGCCAGGGCGTCGAGGCGGGTGATGTGCTCGTCGCGGGCGCTCACGCCGGCATCCTCTGAAGAAGCGGCCAGAGCCACCGCGCGATGAACAGGTGCAGCGAGGCGATCGAGCCGAAGAGCAGTACGCCCATCGTCATTGATCCGGGGCTGCCGGCGCTGAAGGCCGCGATGATGGCGAGCAGGGCGAGGAGGATGAAGACGCCGGCCTGGCCGGCGCTCGCCGCCAGGGCGAGCCACGTCGCGGGCCGCCAGCCCAGGCGAACGGGCAGCGCCGCCAGCACGTAGACGGCGCCGCCGAGCGCGACGGCCGTGAGCCAGCCGCGCTGCGACGTGAGCCGCTGGGCCGTCTCGCCCGTCCCGGCGAGGAGCGAGAGCGCCAGCGGGAGCAGTTGCGTCAGCCCGATGGTCATCATCACCGTGGAGGTGCGCTGCCGCGCGTGGTCAGTGCAGGTGTGCGGCGGGTGCGTGTCGTGGGGCGATGTCGGCGTCGTGGTGTCCACCGTCGTGATCATAGGGTCGCGCGGCCGCAGGCAGTGCGGCGCACTCCCAGGGCGGAGCCATACGCGAGCGTGAGGAGGACGTTGAAGGCGAAGGCCGCTTCGACGCGGCCGACGAGTTGGTTCTCGGTCAGAAACAGTGGGGCCGCGCCGAGCAGGGCGCACATGAGCAGCGCCGGCATGATCGCGCCGAAAGGATGCACGAGCCGGTTGATGGACAGGGGGCCGATCATCGCAGGTGCGGCGAGGAGCATCGCCATGCCGCCGCGGAAATCGAAGCACCCCACGATGAGTCCCGCGAACAGCACGAGCGCGAGCAGGGGGCTCGATGGCGGCATGAGATGCGCGCCGCCCTGCAGTCGCCCGGCGCGCCGCCAGAGGATCATCCGCTGCGTCGTCGCGACGATGATGAGATACGCCGCGATGTGCAGCACGTTCTCGTTCGCCGCGACGACCTGCACGAGACCGGCAATCAGCGACGTGAGAAGGGCGGTGAGCGTGAAGAGGTCAGGCGTGAAGCGCCGGTGCCGCACCGCGAGCAGCCCCTGCCAGACGATCGGCCAGCATGCCGCGATGAGCGACCAGATGACCAGCGCCGCTTCGAGCATGCCGGGAATGAGCCGCCCGCCCTGCGCCAGCATCGGCGTGAGGTAGTGCAGGACGATCGCGGGCAGGAGAAAGACCAGCCCCGTCGCCCATCGGCTCGTCCATTCGTAGGCGAGCCGGCCGCGCAGTTGCTGGGCCGTGACGCTGCTGACAAAGGAACTGCTCAGCCGGTCGCGCGGTTCGAGCGCGTGTCGCCGCGCGATCTCCGCGACGCGGTCGGACATCGCCTCGTCGATCGGCGCCTCGCTCTCGATTTCGAGCCACATCCCCGCCGGATCGGCGCGGGCGACGAGGCCGAGTTGAGTGTGAACATCGCGCGTGAGATCGCGCGCGACGCGCGGATCGCCGAGGCCGTCGAGCATGAAGGTGAAGGAGTGTGAAAGGGCCGCAGCCATCGGGCGAGAGTGTAGCGGCACAGCGTGAGCGGCCGAGGCGCACCGGGTCCGCCTTAGAACCTGTGCGAAGACCGTGGGGTGCCGTGGTCCGGAGGGAGGCTCTGCGACCGGAGGGCCACGCTGCTTCGCGGACAATCGATCAGACAAGTTCGATTGTCACGACTGCACTCGCGTGGCCCGCGCTCCCAAAGCGTCGCTCGACCAAGGCACCCCCTGTTTTCATCCAGCCGGTCAGGTCTTGAACCGGCGCGTGGCGTCGAAGGGGGCGGCATCTTCATCGTCCAGAATGATCTCGTCGTCCTCTGCATCTTCAGGGTCAAAGTCCCCTTCGTCTTCATCGCTCTCGTCATTCGACGCCGCCGCATCGGCGGCCGCGTCATCGCCCTCGCCGGAGAAGAGCGTGCCCTCGGCTTCGCCTTCCTCCATCATGCGGCGCATCTGCTCCCACTCCTCGGGCGTGACGATCACTTCGCGGGCGACTGAGCCTTTGTGCTCACCGATGATGCCGGCCAGGCCCATCTGGTCGATGAGGCGGCTGGCGCGGGTGTAGCCGATCGCCAGGCGGCGCTGGAGAAGCGACACCGAGCCGCGGCCGGACTCGACGATGATGTCCACCGCCTTGAAGAAGAGCGGGTCGCGCTCGGATTCGGAGAGTCCGCCCTCGGCCTCGCCCTCGACGCCCGGTGCGCGGAGGACCATGAGTTGCCGCTCGAAACTCGGGGCGGCGACTTCCTTGAGGAAGCGCGTCACCCGGCGGATCTCCAGATCATCCACGAGCGTGCCCTGGGCACGCATGACTTCGCTCGTACGCGGGCCGAGGAACATCATGTCCCCCTGGCCGAGGAGCAGTTCCGCTCCCTTCTGGTCGAGCACAATCCGGCTGTCCATGCCCGAGGCCACCTTGAACGAGACGCGGCAGGGCATGTTGCTCTTGATGAGGCCCGTGACGACGTTCGCCTGCGGGCGCTGCGTGGCGAGGATGAGGTGGATGCCCACGGCCCGCGCCTTCTGCGCGATGCGGACGATGTGCGTCTCGACCTCCTTGTGCGTCATGATGAGGTCGGCGAGTTCGTCGATGATGAAGACGATGTAGGGGATCTTCTTCGGAATGCTCGCGGCCTCCTGCTCGGTCATCGGGCCGAGGCGCTCTTCGATCTCTTCCCATGTGAGCATGTTGTAGGCGGCGACGTCGCGCACGCCGACTTCGGAGAGCAGTTCGTAGCGCTCCTCCATCTTGGTGACTGCCCACTCGAGGATGGCTGCAGCCTTGCCCATCTCGGTGACGACGGGGCACATGAGGTGGGGAATCTCCTTGAACTGCCCCATCTCAACCATCTTCGGATCAACGAGAATCAGTTTGAGTTCATCGGGCCTTCGCGTGTAGAGGAAGGACATGATGATCGTGTTGATGCACACGCTCTTGCCCGAGCCGGTCGTGCCGGCCACGAGCATGTGGGGCATGGCGGAGAGATCGGCGATGAGCGGCGTGCCCGAGGCGTCCTTGCCGAGGAACATCGGCAGGCGCATCTTCGCGGCGTCGGAGGCGGCGGTCATCAGTTCCTTGATGCGCACTTTCTCCTTGTTGAGGTTCGGCACCTCGACGCCGATGGTGGACTTGCCCGCCATGTTCGCCACGATGCGGATGTTCTGGGCGCGGAGCGATCGAGCGATGTCCGACGCGATCGAGTTGATGGACGAGACCTTGGTGCCGGGCGTGAGTTGCACTTCGTAGAGGGTGATGACCGGGCCGGAGTCGATGCCCACGACCTCGCCCTCGATGCCGTAGACCATCAGCGCGTGCTCAAGCACTTCGGCCTGCTCGCGGACGAACTGCTCCATCTTCTCCGTGAAGGTCTCCTCCGGCTCGATGAGCAGATCGAGAGAGGGAAACTGGTAGCCGCTGTAGTCGTCGGTGCGCGGCAGATCGACCCGGGCGTCCTTGCTGTTGGCCTTGGGACGCGAGGAGATATTGACGGGCAGTTTGCGGATCTTCTCGCGCAGCGCCTCCATATTGATCTCCGCCGGGCGCACCGTGGCGGCGGCGTCGGCGGTTTCCGAGGCGTGCCGGGCGGCTTCCTCCATCGCGAACGATTCCGTCCCGGCGAACCCGCCCGCGTCGGGACTGATGGAGGGCGGCGCTGTCTGGCCCCGGCTCCGGCGCGCCAGGGGAACCGGGTCCGCCGGCGCCTCCGCATCTCCGTCCTGCACCGGACCGCTTGTTTTCGACGAAAGCGAGGCAGTGGTCGAAGCGGCCAGCGTCGTCACGGCGCTCATTGCCCGGCCGACGGGCACTTTCCTCATCAGCCCCAGACCTCGCAGGGCGACCACCGGAATCGCGAGCACGAGGCGGTCGGCTGCGACGATCGCGCCGACGAGCAGCAGGAGAGTGAGAATGATCGCGGTGCCCGGCCCGTTGAAGCGGCCGACAAGGTAGTCCACACCTGCAATGGCAAGCAGCCCGCCCCCGCCCTCGGGGAAGGGGCCGGATTGCGGGAACCAGAGATACTGCAGGCCCGAGACCGCGAGCACGACGGCCGCGACGCCGCCGAGCCGCACAAAGGCGTGGCTGATGCGCGTGCCCCATGCCGTGAGCGCGAGGTAGGCGAGCAGCAGCGCCAGCCCGGCCCACAGGCCGTGGCCCAGCGCGTGGTAGGCGTAGTAGGCGACGAAGGCGCCGATGCGGCCGCACCAGTTTGCCGGCGGATCGTTGTGGTTGGAGACGACGTGGCTGGGCGCATCGGCCGGATCGAAACTCAGCAGCGATGCCCCGAGAAAAGCGACCAGAGCCGCCAGCGCCAGCCAGCCGACGAGGCGCCACGCCGGCGACAGGCCGGACCTGTCGCGCTCCTGCCCGGCCCCTGCGTCTGCCGATTTGCGCTTCGCTCGTGCCATGCGGTCAGTTCTGTCCTTGGCCCACGCCGCGGCCGCGGCGGTCGGACGGTGCGGCCACTGCCCCGCCCCGATCCATGGCGAGCGCGCAGTGATCCACCCAATGATATCGAACCGCCGGCGCGGCCGGCGTGAAGAAAGTCTGTTCGGTTTCTGACGGGACTCGTTTCGCCGCTTTCCGGCCGCTGCCGCCGAGCGCAACCCTCCGGCTGCGACGTCAGTGCCCCGTCGAGCCGAAGCCGCCCGCGCCTCGCGGGGTCTCGTCGAGTTGACTCACTTCCATCACCTTCGCGTGCGCAACCGGGGCGATGACCATCTGCGCGATGCGCATGTGCGGCTCGACGGTGAAGGGTTCGCGGCCAAGGTTGATGAGCGGGACGCAGACTTCGCCGCGGTAGTCGGCGTCGATCGTGCCGGGGGCGTTGGGCATGGAGATGCCGTGCTTGCTCGCCAGGCCCGAGCGCGGCCGGACCTGCGCTTCGTAGCCGACCGGCACGGCCATGCGGAAGCCGCAGGGGATGACGCGGATGTCGCCGGATTTGAGGGTGACCGGCGCTGCGAGGGCCGCGTGCAGGTCCATGCCTGCCGCGTGTTCGCTCTGATATTCAGGCAGGGGCACGCCGGGTTTGAGACGCTCGAGGCGCAGTTCGATGGTCATGGGGCGATCGTAGTCGCGCTCCACGCCCACGATGAGGCTTTGCGAATCGTGGGATGCTTTCTTTCCGCGCGAAGACGTGGTGCGGGCTTGCGCCAGCGGCTGGTCTACTGTTCTTCATCATGACGCGCGTTCACGCCGTGCAATTCAACATCGTCTGGGAAGACAAGGCCGCGAACCACGCCATCGTGGAGCGAATGGTGGAGCAGGCCAATCCGCCGCGCGGCTCGCTCATCGTGCTGCCCGAGATGTTCGACGTGGGCTTCAGCCTCAACACCGCCGTCACCGCCGAACAGGTCACGTACGGCGCGAGCGAGTCGTGGTGCGCCGCCGCGGCCAGGCGCTGGGGTGTTTACCTCCAGGGCGCTTCCGTGCAGCGGCCGGATCCGCAGGGCAAGGCGACCAACGACGCCGTCATCTTCAACCCCGACGGCGAGCTCATCTGCCGCTACTCCAAGATCTTCCCGTTCAGCGGCGGCGGTGAGTCTGACGCGTTCGCGGGCGGGCGGCGGCTGGTCACCTTCGACTGGCACGGCGTGAAGGTGTGCCCGCTGATCTGCTACGACCTCCGCTTCCCGGAGATCTGGCGCCTCGCGACGATCGACCTCGGCGCGGAACTCTTCACGATCGGCGCCTCCTGGCCCGCGCCGCGGCATCATCACTGGCTCACCCTGCTCAGCGCCCGCGCGATCGAGAACCAGGCGTACGTCCTGGGCCTGAACCGCTGCGGCCGCGACCCCTTCCTCTCTTACCTCGGCGGCTCGCGCATCATCGACCCCAAAGGCGAGGTGATCGCACAGGCCGATGATGGTCCGACCGTCCTTTCCGCCGAGATCGATCCGATGATGGTGCGGAGCTGGCGGGCGAGTTTCAGGGCCCTCGCCGATGTGCGCCGCGAGTTTCTCGGGCGCGGCTGAGCATGGGATGCTGCGAGTTCACCACGAAGGACGCCAAGGCGCAAAAGGGACACGAAGGAGACAGATCGGAGATCACCGGCGCTTCTTCCTGCTGCGGGTTGTGCTCTTCGCTGCGCTCTTGCCTCCCTTTGGACTCGGCTTCGCTCTCTTCGTTCCTCTTTGTGTCCGCTTTGTGTCTTTGTGTTCTTTGTGGTGAGTCTTCGGTTCCCGACTCGAAGCGGGCGCTGAGACCTTGCCGACGATGCGCAGGTCCATGCGCCGTGCGGAAGGGTCGATCATCACGAGGCGCACGCGCAGGCGGTCGCCGATCTGAATTGTCGCGCCGCTCGCCGCCACCAGCGCGCCCGTCTGCTGGTTGAGGCGCCAGCGCTTGCTGCGATCGCCGCGGGCGCTGGGCTTGCCGCCGTCGCCTTCCTCGAAGGACTCGGGATCGCGCACGTTGACGAACCCCTCGACGAGGCAGTTTTCGAGTTGCACGAAGACGGCGGACTCGGACAGGCCCGTCACCACGCCGTTGAGTACGTCGCCCTGGTGCTTCTCGGCGAGGAACTGGAGGACGAGGAAGGTGCGCAGGCTGCGCTCGGCCATCTCGGCGTTGCGCTCGGTGATGTTGCAGCGGCCGCCGATCTCGATCAGTTTCGCTTCGTCCGGGCAGCGCTGGTCCTTGCGCAGGGCGTTGCCGACGTGCTTGAAACCCTTGCCGCGCGGCCGTTCCCGCCCGTTGCGCGTGCGCTCGAGGAACGCGCTGAGTTGGCGGTGGAGCACAAGGTCGGGATAGCGCCGGATCGGACTGGTGAAGTGCGCGTAGTGCGCGCTGGCGAGGGCGAAGTGGCCGATGAGCGCCGGCGAATACTCCGCCTTCGTGAGGCTCTTGAGGATGGCGAGGTGGATGGCATGCTGGCGCGGCGTGCCGCGCGTCGCCTCCAGCACGTGCTGCAACTCGAAGCGCGTCGGACTCTTGGGCAGGTTGAGCCCCGCCACGCGGAAGAACTGCCGCAACTCGCCGAGGTCGAAGGTCGATGGATCGGGGTGGGTGCGCCGCAGGATCGGCACGCCGAGGCGGTCGAAGAGCCGCGCCAGCGCTTCGTTCGCCTCCACCATGAACATCTCGATCAACCCGTGCGTGCTGGCGTCATCCTCCGGCTCGGCGCCGATGACGTGCCCGGCATCGTCGAAGATCAACTCCACCTCGGGCAGCGTGAGGACGATCATGCCGTCCTTCGTGCGCCGCTTGCGCAGGATCTTCGCCAGTTCATCCATGAGTTTGAGCGTCGCAAGCAGCTGCGGCGGATACTGCGTCTCGCTCATTGTGTGCTTGCGCGCCTCGGCTTCGTTGCCGAGAATGAGGTGCTCCGCTTCGAGATACGTCAGCCGCTTGCTCGACCGTATGACGGAGTTGCAGTAGCGCTCCTCGCGCACCTGTCCCTTGCCGTCGTAGCGGATGAAGACGGACTTGGTGAGTCGATCGACCCCCTCCTGAAGCGAGCACACGCCGTTGCTGAGCACTTCGGGGAGCATGGGAATGACGTGCCGCGGCAGGTAGACGCTGTTGCCGCGCTGCCGCGCTTCGAGGTCCAGCGGCGACCCGAGTGTCACAAACGTCGAGGCGTCGGCGATGTGGACGCCCAGTTCCCACCCGCCGTCATCGAGGCGCTGAATCGAGATCGCATCGTCGAAGTCGCGCGCATCCGGCGGATCGATGGTGATGATGAACTGCTCGCGCAGGTCTTCGCGCCCTTCGATGAAAGCCTCGGTGTCGGCGAACTCGCGCGCGGTCTGCGCCGCCTGGTCGAGGCACGCATCCGGAAAGAGGCCGGGCAGGCTGTAGGTGTGAATGACCGCCTGCGTTTCGACGTCGGGCAGCCCCGCCTCGCCGAGGCGCTTGATGATGACTCCCTCGCCCCACTCGCCGCGATCCGGGTAGCGGATCATCTCGACGACGACCTTGTCGCCTTCTTTCGCGTTCTTGGCGCCGACGTCGCGCACGCGGATGAGGTCGTGCAGTTGCCGGTCATCCGGCTCGACGAGCCAGTGCTGCTGGATGCGCCGCAGCGTGCCCACGTAGGCGGAGCGCGCGCGGCGGATGATCTCGACCACCTCGCCGGTGTAAGGCGAGGCCCCCGGCGGACCGCCGCGCGACCGGCCGCGCACCACCCGCGCGCGGACCTTGTCGCCGCTTACCGCCGTGCCCGTCGCGCCGGGCGGGATGAAGAGATCGCCCTCGCGATTGGGCGTGTCGGGAATGAGGAATCCGAATCCCTTGGGATTGACGCGGATCGTGCCGGTTACTTCGCGCCCGATCGACGGAAGCATGAACTCGCCGCCGGGGCTGGTCGTGATCTGACCTGCGGCGGTCAGTTCATCCAGCGCCTGCTCGAAGGCGGGGAGATCCTCCGGCTCGACGCCGATCTGCTCGGCGAGGGGCTCAAAGCCGACCGGCTCGTAGCGATGATCCTGAAGATGCGCCAGGATGCGGCTCTTGTAGCGGAGAGGCATGAAGTCCGTCCACGGAAGGGGTTCTCCCATCATAGCCGGGCCATGCGCCGCCACTGGCGGCGGCGCGACGCGGTCGCGCACTCGCTTCAGCGCCCAGCGGCGCAACGAGCGAGCGGCGGCCTACGATCCATCGCATGTCCGACACTTCGCAGATCCTCGAAGCCGCGCGGAAACTCGGCGCCATGATCGCCGGGCATCCCGCGGTGCGCCGCTACGGCGAGATTCTCGACGCCATCCGCAACGACGTCGAGGCCCAGCGCCTCCTTGCCGACTACTCGCGCCACCTCGACCTCATCGGCGAGAAGGAAGCCGAGGGCCGACCCATCGAGGTCGAGGATAAACGCCGCCTCTCGGATCTCCAGGGCCGCGTCGCGATGCATCCCAAACTGCGCGACATGCAGATCGCCCAGATGGACTACGTCGATCTCATGCGCCAGGTCGATCAGGCCATGGCCGTCGCGCCAGAGTCGCCGGCCTGAATGAGCGGCGCCGGGATCGCCCCGCGATCGGGGTGATTTCCTCGTGGCCCGTCCGATTCCGCCCTCCGAACATCCAGTGATCGCCTGATTCGTGCTTTCTCGGGCGCCAATCGTCGCCGGGCGCGAACGGGGGCTCCCGCATCGGCGTATCGCTGGAAGATCACTGGTTCACCATCGAAAGGCAACTGACCATGGCACGTCTCAATGTCGTTGATCCCGCTGCCGCTGCCGGCAAGGCGAAGGAACTCTTCGAAGGCCCGCTGGCGAAGAAGAAGCTCAACATCTATCGCGGGATCGCCAACAACCCCGCGGTGCTCGACGCCTTTCTCAAGTTCTCGAGCGGCGTTCGCGGAGGATCGCTCACTCCCGCGCAGCACGAACTCATCGCGCTCTACTGCGCGCAGGCGACGTCCTGTGACTACTGCCTGGGCGCGCACACCAAAGTCGCCTCCTCCCTCGGCATCGACGCCAAAGCCGCCGTGGATGCGCGCAAGGGCATCGCCAGGGACGCGAAGGACCAGGCCCTGCTCCGCTTCGCCGCCGCCGTCCTCGAAAAGAAGGGCTGCGTGAGCGATCAGGATCTCAAGGCCTTCCGGTCCGCCGGCTTTGATGACGCCGCCGTCGTCGAGACCCTCGGCGCGCTCGCCGTCAATTACTTCACGAACTACTTCAATCACGTCAACCAGACGGCTCTCGACACGATGTTTGATCCGGCGCCGAAGATCTGACCGCCGCCGTAAACCAACCCGCGCCGAAGCGCCCTACGCGCCGAGAAGTTCCGCCTGGGGCGCTCCGCGCCGCGGATCGGTGCGCGCGATGATGTCCGAGACGCCCTGCTGGTTGAACCCCTTGTAGCCGTCATTGCGCTCGAGATTCTCCAGGTGCGAGCCGATCGCCCCGGTCATGCGGAACTGGTTCGCCTGCGCCGGCGTGATCTGCCCGTTCTCGAGCAGGCGCGCCAGGCGCTTCTCGGACACTTTCCATCGCTCGCCCTCCGTGAAGGCCTGGCGCAGGTAGGGCAGGTCGGTGAAGGGGGCCATCGTGCCCACTCCTGCCGCCTGCAACTGGTCGCACAGCGCCGCGTGGTCGAACTGGCACTCAAGATGGTGCATCCCCGCCTGGAGGATCGACTCGCCGTGCAGCCCGCACCACAGGCCGACCGTGCCCAGTTCGCGCCGCTCGGACAGCAACTCGTGGGCGAAATCGCCCGCGACTTCATCGGGTGAAAGATCGACGTCGGCGAAGACGACGATGCCGCACACCGGCTGTTCGAGCACCTGTGCGCCCCAGCCCGCCTCCGCCCCGGCGTAGAACCGCTCTCGCGGCTGCATGCCCAGACGCTCGAAGAGCGCCACGAGTTGCCGGAAGCGCTGCCGCGAGGAGCGGAAGGTGTGGTGGTCGTGATTCGCCCAGCCCAGGCCCAGCGCATCCTGCCGGCCCTTCTGGAGGCGCGCAGCGCGATTGCGCCTCGCCCAGTACTCACGCTCGGCCGCGAAAAAGATATCGCACGCCATGTCCACGCCGAGGTCGGCGATCGCCGCATCCACGAGCCGGTTCACCCGCGCGAAGCCCTGATCGTCATCCGGCCAGTCGCGCTCGCGCCGCCGCAGCGATTCGTAGTGCCGCACCATGCGGATGGACCGCTGGAGGTCAGGCGGCGGGATGACGATGCTGCGCGAGCCGTGCCGCTCGATGACCCACAGGTCCGCCCCGTCGCCGTGAAACACCGGCGCTCGCCGCACCGCGGAAAACGGCTCCCCCTCGATGACGTGGTCGTTGGAGATCATCCACGCGGCCATGAAGTCCGCGACCGACTCAACCTTCACGAAGACGCGCAGGACGGTCGTGTCGGAGACGATGAACGCCGGAAAGATCCCCCCTTCATGCACCATCACCCGCGCCGAGCCGGCGCGTTCGCGGCACGCGAAGCCGGCCTCACCCAGCCGCGCCTCCCAGTCCTCCTTCGCCGGCACTTCGATTGAGTCGATCCAGTCGATGAAACGCGTCGCCGTCTCCTGGCGCATGCGCCGGGCCAGTTCCGCCGCGCGGCCGCAGCGCGCGAGCAGTCGATCGACCACCTCGCGCACCAGCGTCTGCGCCTGAGGCTGCGGCTCCCAGTGGTGGCAGGGCTGCGACATGGTGAAGGTTACTCCGTCTGCGTGCAGGGTTGAGGATGCGCGGTACGGTTCAGCGTGGCGCGGCGAGCGCTTCCGCCTGCCGCTCGTACCGCGCGATCGACGAAAGAATCTCCGCATGCGCTGCGGCCGAATCGTGCCAGCCCAGCGTGCGCACGTCGCCTTCATCTTCAAGTTGCTTATATGTGGCGAAGAAGTGCTCGACCTCGCGCAGGAAGTGGGCGGGCACGCGCCACAGGTCGCGGAACTCGGCGAAGGTCGGGTCCGTCGCCGGCACCGCGAGGACCTTGAAATCGTTGTCGCCCCTGTCCGTCATGCGGAACAGCCCCAGCGGCCGCGCCTCGATCAGGCAGCCCGAGAACGTCGGTTCATTCACCATCACGAGAATGTCCAGCGGGTCGCCGTCTTCCGCCAGCGTCTGCGGGATGAAGCCGTAATCGCCGGGGTAGTGCGCCGAGGAGTAGAGATAGCGATCGAGTTTGAGAAGGCCCGTGGCCTTGTCCATCTCGAACTTGCTCCGCCGCCCCTTGGGAATCTCGACGATGACATTGACGGTGCGCGGCACATCCGACCCGGGAGCGACGCGCATGAATGGATTGTTCGACGCCGGCAGGGACGCCATGAGGAAACTCCGCGAAGCCGCCGCAGCGGTGGACAGGATGGTATGAGCCTTCGGCCCCGCACCCCTCCCCAGCCGCTCAGACACGGGAATCCGCCCGATTCCCGAGGCCGACGTCGCCAAGGCTCGCCGGCGGGAGCAGGATCTCAGCGCCCGCCCGAATACGAATTGACACCCGACCCCGATCCTGCCGCGTCGCCGCCGCAGCAGCAGGATTTTTCATTTTCTTCTCCATTCTTCCGGAATCCCGGTTGCACCCGGGGCAGATGGCGGTACATTAATCCCGAGCAGCGCCGGGGTTTGCCGTGGCACGATGCGAACCTCGGGGGGCCGGCCAGAGTCACGATGGCCACGCCGGGTCGCTGCCGTCAGAACATGGATGGTGCGCCAGCTCAGTGGTGATATGCGCTCCTGCCCGCTTCGGGCCGGGGTGGGATGCGGTGGATGGCCGGCGCTGCGTGGCGTCGAGGCAGGCCGCCGCCTTACGATCAGAGGAGGTGTCTCCATGATGCTTCGCAACTCAGGTGTCCGCAGGCGATCGTCCGGCCTTGCCCTTCTGGGCGTCAGCGCCCTCGTGCTGACGGCCGCGGGCGAGACCCTGCGCCACGCGCACGCTTCCGCACTCGCCGGGGGGGGGGGGCAGCAACGTCGGGAACTGCCCTCAGCGCGATGACGGCCCCTGAGGCGGCGCCCAACTCGGAAGCCGTCCACGCCGCCGAAGGCGCTGAAAGCAATGCCGAGGCGGCTCAAACGCCGAGCCTCGACACAGTGTTCAAGCCCTTCGTCCTCGTCCGCATCCCCTACGACCGGAGCACGTACACCGGCGGCGGGGAGGTGCTCGGCGTGAGCAACCACGGGTCCCAACTGAAGGCCATCGCGGTCGGCTACGTCGTGGACGGCAACGAGAATCCCCAGCCCTTCATGTTCACCGCCGCGACCAACACTGTGGCCATGCTCGACATGGGCAGCGGCGCCTACGAGTCCGGCATGGCGATGTCGATCAGCCCGGACGGCTTGACCATCGCCGGATGGGCGTTCCACACCTCTTCATCCAGGATGAAGGCCGTCGTCTGGCAGGCCCCGAACTACCAGATCGATGCGACTCTCTCCCCCTCGACAGATTCCTACTGGAACGCTGTGAGCAACAGCGACGTTCCGGCAGGCGCGTACGACGTGTCGGGACACTGGGAGTCCGTGGTGGGCGACGGCGGTCCGGGGCTTCCTTTCTCCGGTTCCGACGGCGAAGCGAAGGGGATCAACGCGAGCGGGCGCGTGTGCGGCTGGTACTGGAATTCGCAGAATGTTCACGCCTACCGGTGGGACTCGCTCAGCGGGGGCAACGACATCCACCCCACCGGCCAGCAGGGATACGGGGACGACAGCGGGGCCAACTGCATCAACGGAACGCACCACATCGGCGGGTGGGTCATCAACGACAATGAGAAGCACATCGCCGCCCACTGGATTCCCATGAGTCTCCAGGGCGTGCATTACGAGGTCAGCGCCTTTTCGCCCTACGAGACCGCCAGTTTCGAGGTCGTGGCGATCAACTCGCGGACCGAGATGCTCATCAACCGCGTGGATGAAATCCCCGGCGTCGCTCTCTGGATCGACAACAGCGTGGTCAACGACGCAGTCCTGCTCGACACGCCCTTCGGCCTCCAAGGTGAAGCCCACCTGTTCCTGATGCCCAACCCCGACGATCACATGTATGAGGGCCGCTGCCTCAACGACGATCTCTGGATCGGCGGGTCGTACCTCATTCACGGCGAGGGTGATCCTCAGCCCTGCCTCGCCATCCCCTACGACGTGGACAACAACGGCCACCCGGACATTCGTGAGATCATGGAGTCCAAGAATGAATTCGGAACCTATGATCTCGACCTCTACGTGCTGGAGTGGCTCCTCGACAGGGGTGAAAACCTCGGCCCCAACGGCGACGGGTTGCGCACCGGACTCAACGACCCCGGCTACGTAGAGGGGCACACGGACGAAATCCTCAACACACAGGTCGTTCGACTCCCCCTGGGCATCCACAATCCCGACTTCGCGAGCGCCGGCCCCGAGGAGTTCTACGTCAACGGCATACTGCACTCGGGGCAGGGGTCGCAATGCGCGGCCTTCCAGACCGGCATCAACCGCTGGGCGCAGATTCCCCAACAGAGCCTCGGCCGCGAAATCGTCCTCATGCTCCGATCCAATCTCGACGATTCCGATCCCGATCACGACTACCTTCCCACGGCCCCGAATGTCGATCTCGGTCAGGGCATCACCAAGCAGCATCTCCTTACGAACCTGCACTGGTTCGGCTACAAGTTCGCCCGGTGCGTGGACTGGATTCAACTGGGCAACGAGGCGTTTTCCAGTTCCGACCCGGAGAGTTTCTACTACGGCCACGGGGGATACAAGATCTGGAAGCAGGAAGTCGAACTCTGCTGGACGAGCGGGGCCGACCCGCGCGAGTTCAAAGACATCCCGTGTCCGATCACGTCCATAGCGGCCGTGCAGGCTTGGCACCACGAGCAGATGTGGGCGATTCTCGAAGGCTCCGCCCTCGCCGGACGTCCGCTTCGCATCGTCGGGCCCGCCATCCCCATGGACACCATTATCAATAGCCAGGACGACAACACCACGGTGGGATGGAAGGTCATCGACCGTACGATCGCCTGGTGCAATGACTACCAGGCCTGGTTCGACATGCACGCGCGCTACCTCATTCGGGAGGAAGTCGAGGATGCCCGAAACTACCTCGTTGGAGGGGGGGCTTTCGGCTGGACCCTGCCCAGCCCCTATCGAACCGTCTGCCTCGAACTGGCGCCGACAGTGAACAAAGGCCTTGGCTGGTGGACGGGCGGCGGAAACGCGAAGTTCGACAGACTGATGGGCATTCCCGAGTGCGATGCAGGCAACGGCACCTGGGATGCCTTCCTCGTCGGACAGGAAGGCTGGCACCAGGCGCAGTTCGGCAACGAAGTCGAGTTCGGCTGGGGGGACGCCGTCGCCAACCTCGATTCGCAGAGGTTCACCATCGTCTGCTACGGCAGCACGCTCCAGAGGAACGATCCGGACCCGGACCCGCTCTGGGACCTGCCCGCCCTGCGCGCCCAGAACGCCTGCGCGGAGAACTTTCCGAACGATCCCGTGAAGAAGTTCAGCCCTCTGAGGGGCTACTACCAGACTGCGGCCTTCAACTACCAGATTTCCCTCTTCAATCCCCACCAGCAGGCGTGCTCCGCCTGCCCGGAAAACTGACGTCTCTCACAGTCGCGATCCGGCGGCGGGCTACGGCCCGCCGCCGGAATTGCCCATGCATTGCCACAGTTCCAGTAACAAGGACGTAACATGGAGAACTCTAGCCAACAGGCGTATGCACGAGCGCTCGCTGCCCCCATCCTGACGGCCACGTGCTTTGCGGCCGCGATAACACCATCCTCCTTTGCCCAGACGAGCCGACCGCATTACTCCTATGCCGTCTTCGAACTGCCGACACTAGGCGGGCCTCGCAGTTATGGCTGGACGGTCAGCGAATGGGGAGACGTGATCGGCAGCGCCACTCTTCCTAGCAACGACTTTCATCCCACGCTCTGGCTTGACGGGCAGGAGCCCGTTGATCTCGGAACGCTTGGGGGCAACTACGGCGAGTGCCGCGGTGTCAACAACAATGGCTGGATCGTCGGGTATTCAACAGTTCCGGGCCAGGGCCTCTTCGACGGCAGCGCCTTCCTCTGGCGCGACGGGGTGATGGAGAACCTCGGCTACCTCGGCACGGGCGACTTCGCGGGGGCCTTCGGCATCAACGACCGCAATCAGATTGTCGGATGGTCGACGCTCGAAAACACTTCACCTCCGCCGCGCCCGGCGCATGCGTTTCTCTGGGAGGACGGGCGGATGACCGATCTCGGAACCTACGACGGAGGCCGATCGAGCCAGGCCATCGCCATCAACAACTCAGGACTGATCGTCGGCCAGTCGACGAGCAATACCTACGGCGTCTGGCGCCCCGTGATCTGGGACAACGGTCGGATCATAGACCTCGGCACTTTCAGGCCGGACAACACCGGCCAGGGCATCTGCATCGGACTCAATGAGGCCGGCGACGTCGTCGGTTACACTGCACGCGACTATCTCACCTTCCAGGCCTTTCTCTACCACAACGGAGAGATGCTCCGCCTGCCGGAGCAGTCGTTCTGGAGGAGTTCGTACGCCTGGTCCATCAACGACAACCGCCAGATTGTCGGCTCGGCGCGCACCAGCGGATACGGCACACAGGACATCGGCGTGATCTGGGAGTGGAACAGGCCCGTGCGCTATCTCGCGCACCTCATTCCGCCGCGCTCCGACTGGTTCATCGGCCTGGCCATCGGCATCAACAACTCAGGCCAGATCACCGGCA
>JBDIVQ010000052.1:0-22380 GCA_039794345.1 Phycisphaerae bacterium
CCGGCCCCGCCAGAAAGCGACACTTCGGTCGCACGGCCCGAATCGGGCGCAAGTCTCGCGTTCTCGCGTAGTTGCGCCTTCTTGCGCGTTGTTGCGCCTTAACGACATTTCGCTGGTCCGGTTACGCACGGCCACGGGTCCGGCGGCCCGAAGGGTCGTGGTCGATCAGCGGGTCGAGCAGCGCCGCGATGATGACTGGGTGCTGCACCGGGCGCATCTTCTGAGCCCCGAAGACCGGGCGGTGATCGAGGGCTTCTACGACAAGGGGATGACGGCCGGGCAATTGGCGCGCCTCATGGACGTGCATCCCGCCACGGTGCGCCGCCGGGCCCGCGACCTGCTGCGGCACCTGCGCAGCCCGCTCTTCTCGTTCGTGCTGGCGCATCGCGCGCAGTGGAGCGAGGTGCGGCGGCTGGTGGCCGATCTGCACTTCCTCCAGCGCCGCACGCTGCGCGACACCGCCCGCCGGGCCCGCCTCACCATGCACGTCGTGCGCCGCGAGGTCGAGCACATCAAGGCGCGCTTCGAGGCGGCGGGGTTCGAGCCGCAGGATGCACACCGGAGCCGCGCGTCATGACCTTCCGACGCCGCATCACCATCGAGCGAACCGTCCCCACCGCCGTCGAGCCCAGCGAGCGCGTGCTCCAAGTCGCGGCGATGTTCGGCCTGGGCGTCGATGAGTCGCGCACGCGGACGATCGTTCCGCCGACGGAGATCGAACTGCGCGGCGGGGAGGTCATCTTCATCACCGGTCCCAGCGGCAGCGGCAAGTCCACCATCCTCCGCTGCATCGCGGATGAGGTCGCGGGCTGTCTGCGCTTCGAGGATGTGCTCCAGAGCAATGATGACCGCCCGATCATCGAGCAGATCGGCTCGACCGTCGAGGAAGCGGCGCTGATTCTCTCGCTCGCCGGACTGGCCGATGCGTTCGTGATGCTCCGCCGGCCGAGCGAACTGAGCGACGGTCAGCGCTACCGCCTCGGCCTGGCGCGGCTCATCGAGCGCGCGACGCATGCGGAAGAACTCGCAGAAATCGTCATCCTCGCCGACGAGTTCGGCGCCACCCTCGATCGATTGACCGCTGGCGTCGCGGCGCGCAACGTGCGGCGGTGGGTCGATCGCTCGCCGCGGGTGTGCTTCATTGCCGCGACGACGCACGAGGATCTCATCGAGGCTCTCAAACCTGATGTGCTGATCTGCAAGCCCCTCGGCGGCGGGATTGAGATTCACCGCCGGGGTGAGTGCGCAAGCGGGGAGCGCGGCGAATGAGCGTGCTGCCCTGTGACCAGACGCTGCGCCTCGAGGCGGGGAGCATGCGCGACTACCGCGCGCTGAGCGAGCATCATTACAGGTCCGGCGCGCCCTGCGCGCCGACGGCGATCTACGCGCTGCGCCACGACGCGCCCGATGCCGCAGCGCGCTTCAGAGGCGCGGCGCCGCGGCCGACCCTCGCGGGCGTGCTCGTCATGGCGCGGCCGCAACTGGGCTGCACCCTGCGCGACCATGCGACGGGCGGACGCTATCGCGGCCTGAAGCGGTCGGAGGCGGCGGACCTGCTCAATGCCGAGGTGCGCACCATCGCCCGCGTGGTGCTCGATCCGCGTTACCGCGGCCTGGGGCTGGCGGTGCGCCTTGTGAAGCACGCACTGATCCACGCGGAGACTCCCTACGTCGAAGCCTTGGCGGCGATGGGACGGGTCAATCCCTTCTTCGAGCGAGCGGGCATGGTGCGCTACGAAGCGCCGCCGCGGCCGGCCGACGCCCGGCTGCTCGATGCGCTGACGGAGTTGAACTGGCCGCGCACGCTCCTCGCCTCGCCGCGCCTCTTCGCGCAGCGCCTCGGCGATCTTGAACCGGCGCAGCGCGCGTGGATCGAGAGTGAACTGCGCCGCTGGCATCGCAGCGCTGCGTTCGTGAGTCGGGCACGGCTCAGAACCTGCATGAAAGCCATGGGGTGCGGTGGTCAAGCGATGCTTTGGGAGTGCGGGCCACGCGAGCGCGCGGCAGATGATCAAAGCACCTCGATCGACGGAACCGCCATCGGCGTGGCCCTCCGGTCGCAAAGCCTCCCTCCGGACCACGGCACCCACCCCTTCACACACGTTTTCGTGGAAGCGGGGCTGGAAGAGATCATCGCTCTGGCGCGCGACCGCCTCCTCTCGCGCTGCGTCTACTACCTTCACCATGATCCGCAGCGAGGCCGGCGATGATCGAGATTCCGCTCACCCAACTGCGCCGCCGGGCCGACAACGCCAACGTCATGCCCGAGAGTCTGCTCGTCAAACTCGTGGGGCACATCGGGCGCACGGGTCGCTACCCGCACCTGATTGTGCGGCCGATGCCCGGCGAGGCGGGGGCGTATGAGATTCTCGACGGCCATCATCGGGCCGAAGCGCTGCGGCGTCTCGGCCGGGCGACGGCGCGGTGCGAGGTGTGGGAGGTGGATGATGATGAGGCGCTGGTGCTTCTGGCGACGCTCAACCGGTTGCAGGGGCGCGATGAGGTGCGCCGGCGGGCGGACCTGCTCGAGTCGCTGCGGCAGCGCTTCGGCGCGCAGCGCCTGCCGCAGTTCCTCCCCGAGGATGCCGCGCGCCTTGAACGGCTCCGCCAGGTGCGCCTGCAGCCGCCGCCGCCCGCCCCTTCGATCCGCGCCGGCGATCTCCCCGTGGCCGTGACCTTCTTCCTCACCGAGGCGCAGAAGCGGGTTCTTGACGAGCGGCTCAGCGCCTTTGCCGGCAGCCGTTCCCGCCAACTCGTCGAGTGCCTTCGCCTTGACGCCGGCCCCGCGCCCCCACACCGAACTGACGCAGGGAACCGACCATGAAGCAGTCATCCATCAACTCAAAGCGGAGCGAGCGCCTCATGCACTCGCTCTACGAAGCGCAGCAGGACCTCGATCAGCTGGCCAGGCAGGAGAAGTTGACGCTCACGCGGCTGGCGGGCTGGGCCAACCAGCCTGACACGATGGCGGCGCTCGACGGCCTGTGCCGGCTCAATGATGTGCGGGCGCAACTGCTCGTGAGCCGCTACCGCACGCTGGCCGCGGCGCGACTCTTCGAACTCGCCAAGGATGAGGGCGCGGGCGAACTGGCGCGCAAAGCGTGCGTCGATCTGCTCAAGGTCTGCCTCATTCCGCTCACGGGAGGCGAAGGCGCCGGCGAGGCGGCGAGCGCAGCGCCGAGCGTGATCGACGAGAGCGCCGTGCGGCGGCTGCTGAGCGAATTCGGACGCGAGGCGGGAGAGGAGCACGCGGCGGAGACGAACTCCGATG
Source organism: Phycisphaerae bacterium (assembly GCA_039794345.1). Taxonomy (GTDB): domain Bacteria; phylum Planctomycetota; class Phycisphaerae; order Phycisphaerales; family UBA5793; genus UBA5793. Next base: position 3,272 of record JBDIVQ010000052.1, read on the forward strand.
TGCCGGCGGACAGCGACGCTCAGCCTTGCGGGGCCGACTGAATGCCCGCCATCGTTCCATCACCAACGGGGGTGCAGGTGCGCCGGGCGCTGCGACTGGTGCGCCCCGTGACGGCGGATGAACTGCACGGCTACATCCGGGCGGTGCTGGGCTTCGACGTGCCGCGCACGCCGCGCCTCGAAGGTCACAGTGCTCCCTTTGACTATCTCTGCCACGCCTTCTTCGAGACGGATCCGGTGCGCGACTGCATCGTGTGGGCGAACCGCGGCGGGGGCAAGACGCGCTACGGCGCCATCGCCACGCTCCTCGACCTCCTCTTCAAGCCCGGCATCCAGGTGCGCATCCTCGGCGGCTCGCTCGAACAGTCCTCGCGCATGCACGCGTACCTGCGCGAGATGATCGAGAGCGACGTCTTCGCCGACCTCGTCGAGGGCAAGGCGACGGGCAAGCACATTCAACTCGTCAATGGCTCGCGCGTCGAGGTGCAGGCGCAGAGCGAGCAGTCGGTGCGCGGCCTGCGGGTGCAGAAGTTGCGCTGCGACGAGGTCGAGTTGTTCACCCCCGAGGTGTGGCAGGCGGCGCAGTTCGTCACGCGCTCGGCGCAGTGCGGCGAGACGTTTGTGCGCGGCTGCATCGAGGCGCTGAGCACGATGCACCGGCCCTTCGGCCTCATGCACCGCCTCGTGCGCGAGCAGGGGGGTCGTCGGCTCTTTCGCTGGGGACTGCTCGAGGTGATCGAGCGCTGCCCGCCGGCGCGGCCGTGCGAGGGATGCGCTCTGTGGGAGGATTGCGGCGGTCTGGCGCGAACCGCGCGAGGCTTCTTCCGCGTCGAGGATGCGCTCGCGCAGCAGCGGCGCACCGATCCGCCCGCGTGGGCGGCGGAGATGCTCTGCCGCGAACCCGGCCGAAGCGACTGCGTCTATGCGCAGTTTGATGAGAAGGTCCATGTGTCGCCGTTCGTCGAGAGGGAGGCGTCGCGCGGGTCGTGGGCGGCGGGGATGGACTTCGGCTTCCGTTCGCCCACCGTCGTGCTCTGGGCGAGGCTGTTCGGCGACGGGTCGGTGCACATCGTCGATGAGCACATCGCCTCGGAGATGACGATGAACCAGCACATCGAGATCATTCACGCGCGCAGCGCCCGGCGTCCCCTGGAGTGGATCGGCATCGACCCGGCGGGGTTCCAGCGTCACGAACACCTCGGGACGAGTTCGGCGGCGCTGCTCATGCGCGCGGGGTTCAAGATCCGCGCGCGGCAGTGCACCGTGCAGGCGGGCATCCGCGCGGTCTCGACGCTCCTTCGCTCCGCCGACGGCGCCGTGCGCCTGAGGATCGATCCTTGCTGCGCGCGGCTGATCGAGTCGATGCGCACCTATCACTACCCGGCGGACCGGAGGGAGTGTGTGGAGCCGGTGAAGGACGGGAGCGACCACGCGTGCGATGCGCTGCGCTACCTCGTGGTGAATCTCGATGGCGAGGCGCGGCGGGCGAAGGTGGTGAAGTATGCGTGAGAGGAGCGGGGGGTATCGCATGATCGCGGAGGCACCCCACGATTCGCAGAGCCTCATCGTGGGCGTGGACGCCCCACGATTTGCGGAGGCACCCCACGATTCGCAGAGCCTCATCGTGGGCGTGGTTGATCTCGTCAGTGGTTGATCTCGTCAGAAGTAGCGCGGCGCGGCCCAGAGGACGATGACGTACAGCCCGATGCACATCAGAACCATCACCACCATCACCTGCACCGTCATCTTGACGACCTGCCGCCAGTAGCGGCGCATCGTCGGCACGCGGATGGCTTTGTACACCATCGAGATCAGGAAGACCATGGGAATGACCAGCCACCACCACCATCCGCTGATGTCGATCGGATCGAGGAACGGGCGGTAGGCGAGGGTGAGGGCGGGCAGGAGCATGTTCATGTCGCGCGGCGCTCCACGGAGCCCGGCGGCCCGGCGGGCAGCGCCTCGCGCCGGGTGCGCGGCAGGAAGATGACGTCAAGGATGGCCAGGAGGTTGAGCATGCCCGCGACAGTGGTGAAGAGGGTAGGGATCTCGTTGCCGTGGCTGAAGGAAGGGCGGGCGTAGGCGTGATTGACGCTGAAGGTCGGATCCTTGGGCGGGTAGTGGGCGGCGTGCCAGGCATTGATGATCGGCGTCACGGGTCCGACCAGCAGCTGCCCGTAGTACCACAGCGGCTTTTGCTGCCGATCGATCACGCCGAGGCCGCCGAGGAGCAGGCCGCCGAAGTACAGGACCGCGATGCCCGTCGCGATGAGGCGGGAGCGCCGCCGATGCCCGAGGAACCAGTGTCCCAGTCCCGGCGCCACCCAGGCCAGGATCGGAGCGAAGAGGTTAAAGCGTGGTTCGTCTTCTTCGGCGTCCCGGGCCAACACAGGGTGATCTCCGCGATTGCCCCGCGGTCCGGGGCGGTCTTGCATTGGGCGCCGAAAAGATCGGCGGTCCCGTTTGACAAGCAAACGGTGCCCTGTAGTGTACCCGCGCTTCGGCCCGGGGTTGGGCCGGTTCGGCAAGGGCACCAAACCATTCGGCGGCCGCATTGACCGCGCGACCGCACCATTCAAGGTCAGCACAGCCATGAAGAACTCCACCTCTTCGATCCTCAACTGCTGCGTTTACGCCGTCGCTTCCGCCGACGAACTTCTCGGTCGTCTTCGCTGCCGCGAGTCCGCTCTCGCCCTGCTCAGCGCCCTCGCGCCATGCCACGCCGACCTCGAACCCTCCCTCTTTGACGACGACGAAGATGAAGACGATGATCTCGGAATCGAAGAGGAGGAGGAAGACCTCGACTTTGACGAAGATGACGAAGATCTCGAAGATGAGGAAGAGGAGGAGGAAGGCGAAGAGGAGGATCTTGACGCCGATCTCGACGAGGAGGACCTCGATGAAGATCAGGACGTCGACGACGACGAGGACGACTTCTGGGACGAAGAAGAGGAGGAGGAGGACGATTTCCTCGAGGATGAGGAAGAGGAGGAGGAGATCTTCGACGATGAAGAGGAGGAAGAGTGACTGACCGTCGCGCCGAGCGCCCCGGAGGCTGCCGCGCCGCGGCGGGTGAAACGGGGGTGGCCCATGCCGCGCGCGAATCGACCGTCGTCCCGCACCAACTCAGAGCCGCAGTGCCGCCAGTCCGGCCCGGGGGCGGCCCCGGCGAACGCCGATGAGCCCGTGAACGGCCCGGAGGCCGGCCAGTCGTGGGGTGAGGGAGTGGCGGATCGCCGGGTGGTTCCGGACCGGCGGTTCGGACCCGGTTCGGGTCAGACCGGTCTGGAGCGTCGTCGCGGGCCCGGACGCCGGCGAACCGACTTTACCCGCAGTGCCGAAGAAGGCGAGATGACCGGGGAGCAGTTCCTCTTCCTCATGGCCATCGACGTCTTCAAGCGCGTCAACAACAAGACGTTCCCGTCCTGGTCGGATGTCCTCGAGATCATCCGTCGCCTCGGCTACCGCAAGGTGCAGCGATCGGAGATTCGCGTCTCGCAGGCGGAGGACTGGACGGAGCCTGCCGACGCCCCCCTGTGGCCCCGTCCGCTGATCGACGGCTCCGATGGGGACAGTTATGAGGACGCCGCCTAGCGGAAGCGTGCGACAGGCGGCTCACGCCGTTTCGCCCCACGGGGCTGAGAACGGGCGTGCGGCGGAGGCGGCTGTCCCGGGCCGGGGGCGGTCGCTTGCGGCTCGCCTGGCCGATGCGATGCAGATAGGTAGGGGGCCGGAGTTGAGAAACCGCTTCCGGGTGGCTTCAATACGGCCCCGTTGACATCGCTGGTTCAGAGAGGATTGTGACGAATCATGGCCATTCGAATCAAGGCGCGCAGTGGCGAATCCGTCGAGCAGATGCTCCGGCGGTTCAAGAAACTCTGCGAAAAGGAAGGGCTGACCAAGGACATCAAGCGCCGCCAGTACTACGAGAAGCCCTCGGAGCGGCGCAACCGCGAAGCGCGCCGCACCCAGCCGCGCCGACCCTTCCTGACCTGATTCGACCTTTCGACCGGCCGCGCTCCCGTGGGCGGCCGAGCGTCCGTTTCATCCCTTCGAGATTCAGGCGAGTCATGGCGGCAGTGGCAGGCCACATGCACAGTCGGTGAAGTTCTTCAGTCGGCGCCGGTCGACCGATCGACGCCGGTGTTCGTTTGAGCGTGTCATTTCACTTCTTCTTGTCTGACCCGATCCTGGAACAAGGGTGGATCGGCGTCGCGAGGATCGGAACATGGACATGGTGCATCCAGCGGACGGCGCTGCGATCGGTGGAGCGGTGCTGGCACAGATGAGCGACATTCCCGGCATCTGGTGGGTCGCGCCCATCGGCGCGATCGCGGCGCTTTTCATGGCCTTCACTTTCTTCAGGTGGGTGAAGGGCCGCCCGGAAGGCGACGCGGGGATGATCGAGATCGCCGAGGCGGTGCGCCAGGGCGCCATGGCCTACCTCATGCGGCAGTACAAAGTCGTCGCGGGGGTCTTCGTCCTGCTCGTCGTCGTGCTCGGCGTGATCTCCTTCGGCCTGAAACTCCAGCCGACGCTTTCGATGATCGGCGTTCCCGTCGCGGGGCTGCTCTCGGGACTGTGCGGCTGGTTCGGCATGAAGACGGCGACCTACGCCAGCGCCCGCACGGCGAACGCGGCGAAGGAGTCGCTCAACGGCGGCCTGACCGTCGCGTTCCGCGCCGGGGCGGTCATGGGGCTCGTCGTCGTCGGCTTCGCCCTGCTCGACATTTCGACGTGGTTCCTGCTCTTCAAGGGATTCAACCTCTTCGGCGAGGTGGCCCTGACGGATCTCACCGTCGTCATGCTCTCCTACGGCATGGGGGCTTCGACGCAGGCGCTCTTCGCGCGCGTCGGCGGCGGCATCTACACCAAGGCCGCCGACGTCGGCGCCGACCTCGTCGGCAAGGTTGAGGCGGGCATCCCCGAGGATGACGCGCGCAACCCCGCCACCATCGCCGACAACGTCGGCGACAACGTCGGCGACGTCGCGGGCATGGGCGCGGACCTCTACGAGTCTTACTACGGCTCGATCCTCTCGAGCATGGCGCTGGGCGCGGCCGCGGCGATGGGGCTGGGGCTGGGCAACGGGGCCGACGCGATCCGCCTCACCATTGCGCCGATGTGCCTCGCGGGCGTGGGCATTCTCTGCTCGATCCTCGGCATCTTCACCGTCAAGGCCAAGGAAGGCGCGACCTTCAATCAGCTCCTCAAGAGCCTGCACACGGGGGTGTGGGCGGCGTCGGCGATGATCATCGTCGCTTCCGGCGCGCTGCTCTGGTTCCTGCTCAAGGACATCGCGCAGGTCAGCTGGATGGGGCTGTGGGGCTCGATCATCTCCGGACTCGTCGCCGGCCTCGTCATCGCCTGGGGGACGGAGTACTACACCAGTTACGAACACAAGCCCACGCAGCGCATCGCCGAGCAGTCGCAGACGGGCCCGGCGACGGTGATCATCGCCGGCATCGCCGAGGGGATGATGAGCACGTGGATTCCGCTGGTGGTGATTGTCCTGGCGATTCTCGCGGCCTTCGGCCTTGCGGGCGGGACGCAGAACTTCCTTCTGGGCCTCTTCGGCGTCGGCATCGCCGCCGTCGGCATGCTCAGCACGCTCGGCATTACCCTGGCGACGGATGCGTACGGCCCGATCGCCGACAACGCCGGCGGCAACGCCGAGATGACCGGCCAGCCCAAGCACGTCCGCCAGCGCACCGACATGCTCGACAGCCTGGGCAACACGACCGCGGCGACGGGCAAGGGATTCGCCATCGGCTCGGCCGCGCTCACCGCCATGGCCCTGCTCGCCGCCTATGTGCAGGTCGTGCAGCAGCAGCAGACGTCGCAGGCGGCCGCATGGTACGAATCGCAGAGCCTCACGGCTCCGGCGGAGGCGACGGCGTACTACGAAGGGCACAACAAGTGGGCCATCGTCGGCGCGGATGGGGCGTCGAAGGTCGTGGGCGGCCTGGCGATCCTCAGCGACGCCCAGAAGCGCGAGATCGACGAGGCGCAGGAGCATGAGGGTGCTGCCCCCCTCGCCGTCACCCTTGCCGACTGGGACAACGCGAACAAGTCGTGGCGCGCGCGCTTCTCGCAGCAGCACGACGGCCACAGCCACGACGTCGTCTTCCGCATGACGCGCGCCGACCAGGCCTCCATCCGCGACATGATGATGTACTACGACGTGACGCTCATGAACCCGCGCACGATCGGCGGGCTCTTCATGGGGGTGCTGCTCACCTTCGTCTTCTGCGCGCTGACGATGAACGCGGTGGGCCGGGCCGCCTACGCGATGATGAACGAGTGCCGGCGGCAGTTCACGAAGATGCGCGAGGCCTTCCGCGCTTCGGGGATGAGCGACGCGGACATCGCCGATCCGAACAAGTGGCCCAAGAAGGTCATGCACGAGGGGATCCAGTATCCGCAGTACGCCCAGTGCGTCGCGATCTCCACCGCCGGGGCGCAGAAGGAGATGATCATTCCCGCCCTCCTGGCGATCATCGTGCCTGTCGTCGTGGGTCTGATCCTCGGCGTGGCGGGGGTGATCGGCCTGCTCATGGGTGGGCTGTCATCCGGATTCGCCGTCGCCATCTTCATGGCCAACGCCGGCGGCGCGTGGGACAACGCCAAGAAGTACATCGAGGCCGGACACCACGGCGGCAAGGGCAGCCAGCCCCACAAGGCCGCCGTCGTCGGCGACACCGTCGGCGATCCCTTCAAGGACACCTCCGGCCCGTCCCTCAACATCCTCATCAAACTGATCTCGATCGTCTCCGTCGTCTTTGCGGGTCTCGTCGTCAAGTACGGCCCGATCGTCGGCGCGATGCTCGGCCTGCACTGATCGGTCGCTGCATGAATGTGCCGAGCCGCCATGATTCCTGGACGTGACGGAAGGATCATTCGGAAGCAAGAATCGGGTCATGAGTGGACAAGCGGGTTTGGACAATGTCGTCAAAGAGCACCTTTGCCGGGTGCTGGAGAACACGGAAGCGCATCTCGATCGTGACTTCGTCGCCATTTTTGGACCGATCGTCGCGGGGCTGGAGCATCGGGTTCGAGACGCCGTTGAGGCCATAGAGACGCACCGAACGGGAATCGCCATCGTCCTTGATACTCCAGGAGGCGTCGTCGAGGTTGTCGAGCGCATGGTTGACACCATTCGTCATTTCTATGACGATGTGCAGATCATCATCCCCGATCGCGCCATGTCTGCCGGGACAATCTTCGCGATGGCCGGCGACAGCATTTGGATGGATTACTTTTCGCGCCTCGGTCCGATCGATCCCCAGGTCTGGAAGGAGGACAGGTTTGTTCCGGCACTGTCATACCTTATCCAGTACGAGAGACTGATTGAGAAGGACCGCAACGGCGAGCTCACGACCGCCGAATTCGCGCTCCTTTCCAAGTTCGATCTTGCCGAACTGCATCAGTACGAGTTGGCTCGTGAGTTGTCGGTCACCCTCTTGAAGCGATGGTTGGCCGCGTACAAGTTCAAGAACTGGCAAAAGACTGAATCGAGAGCGGTGACCGTTTCGCAGGGAATGCGCATCGAGCGGGCCGAACACATCGCGAAAGTCCTGAGCGATAATCAGCGGTGGCATTCCCACGGCCGGGGAATCTCGCGTGCAACCCTGGAGAGTGACGATATCAAGCTCAAGATCGACCGCCTTGAAACCGATACCGTACTCCATACGAACATACGGGCGTATCATCGCTGCCTGCAGGATTACATGTCCACAATCAAGGCGTTCGCATTCGTGCATTCGAGGGTATACTTCTGACCGGAGGAAGACCGATGGGCGTACCAAGCCGGGTCAAACCGCAACCCGGGGACGTGGCGAAGCGCAACCCGAAGGTCTGCGTGGAGCGCGCAGAGCGCTACGTCAGGATTGTCGAAACACTGGAGCGTTCGGGCGTGCTTCGCCCTGCGGGCTATCGGCTCTCCCCGCCGCTGAGCAGCGGCCGTGAGCTTATTCGCGCAACCGAGTCACGATCGGTGAACCGATGATCGCTTTCCGGCCGGACACCACGGCGGCAAGGGCAGCCAGCCCCACAAGGCCGCCGTCGTCGGCGACACCGTCGGCGATCCCTTCAAGGACACCTCCGGCCCGTCCCTCAACATCCTCATCAAACTGATCTCGATCGTCTCCGTCGTCTTCGCGGGTCTCGTCGTCAAGTACGGCCCGATCGTCGGCGCGATGCTCGGCCTGCACTGAGCCGCCGCACCTCCATCCTGCAACGCGCGCCGAAGCCCACGTTCAATGAACGTGGGCTTGGGCGTGCGGCTACACTTGCCCCATGCAGAGCAAAGCCGCGACCGTCGCCGAGTATCTTTCCTCCCTTCCCGCAGACCGCCGCGCCGCGCTCCAGGCGGTGCGCGAGGTCATCCTCGCCAATCTCGACAGGAACTGTCAGGAGTGCGTGCAGTACGGGATGATCGGCTACTGCGTGCCGCACAGCGTCTATCCGCCGGGGTATCACTGCGATCCGAAGCAGCCGCTGCCCTTCGCGGGCCTGGCCTCCCAGAAGAATCACATGGCGATCTACCTGATGTGCATCTACGGCTCGCCGCAGGAGGAGGCGTGGTTCCGCGCCGCCTGGGCGAAGACGGGGCGGAAACTCGACATGGGCAAGTCGTGCATCCGCTTCAAGCGCCTTGAGGATGTCGCGCTCGATGTGCTCGGCGAGGCGCTCCGGCGCACGCCTGCCGCGGCGTACATCGCCCGATACGAGGCCTCGCTCCAGGGCACGGCGCAGCGCCGCAGTGCGACGAAGAAGCCATCCGCCGCGGGGGCGAAGCGCGCCCGGACAGCCGCCGTGCGGCCCGCGAAGAAGTCGCCCGCCCCGGCCGCGAAGAAGGGAACGAAGAAGTCCGCTCGCAAGACGGCGCGCAAGACTCGCTGATTTAACTGGCAAAGCCCCGGACATGGAATAGCCCGGGCATGGTGATGCCCGGGCTTTGAAGTTGTCCCCGCATTCAGCAGCGGATGGTTCCGCGCCGGCGGCGCTGCGTCAGACGATCTTGAGAACAAAACTCAGGTCGTCGGGAGCGCCGTCGCAGGGGTCGATGAGCGGCTGGAGGATGCCGCCGGCGCCGTTGATCTGGGCCGCCGGGCACAACCGCAGAGGCTGACGGCCGGACCAGCGGAAGTCTTCCACGCCGGGACGCGCGCTGCGGTCGTCGATCTCAGAGATCTGAATCCAGTACTTCTGACCGGCGACGACGGCGAAGGGCGGGACGGCCGCGGTGAAGCGGAAGACGCGCCGACCCTGGCAGTCCGCGCCGACGGAGACCGCCTGAGGCGTGACGCACGCCGACCACAACACGTCGGAGGGCTGGCAGTTGCCGTTGTCGCGCCGGATGGCGATGTAATACGGCCGGCCGACCTGCGCGGTCAGCGCCAGCGTTCCCCACCAGCGAACGTGCGTGAGCGTTCCGCCGGCACGGCACTTGAAGTCGTCCGCGGCCACCAGCGGCGCCGGCGTCGGCAGGCCGCAGGTGCGCACGATTGACGTGTGCGAGGCGTGGGTGAGGTCCCACGGCTGGTTGACGATGCACTGGCCCGACGCCGCCCCGCTGACAAACGCGGTGAGAACCAGTCCGAACGCGTTACGAAGCACATTGCGATTCATGTCATACTCCTTCCAGAGCGTGTTTGTTCCCTCAGTGCGCCGGGTGGATGGGGTTACCTGTTTCCCGCTGCTGTCCGAGGTCCACCTGAGATGCGCCGACGCCACCGCGGCAATCGGCCTTGCGGAGCGGTCGCGCCGACGGTGCTGAAGAAGCCCGGCGGATCACATGCCGCTCCACCCCCACACTCGCCGATCGCGGCCGAAGGGGACAAGGCCACGGCGGACTTTTTTCGCGCTGCCGATACGGGCAACCGGGATACCGTTGCACCATGGCGACGCCGGGCCGAACGGGGATGTCGCGGTTGTTCACCTGCCTCGCACTGGGGCTGGCGACGACGGTGCTGATCGGCTGGGTCGCGATGTTCCTGCCCCGCGGAACGCACGGGTACGGACCGCCCGCGACCATCCCCGTCGGGCTGGCGAAATCGAGCGATGGCTTCAAGGTGTGGGAGATCACCCAGGGGCGCAACGCCTGGCATCGCGTCGTGTCCTACTGGTTCGTCCAGATCTCCGGGCAGGCGCTGATGATGCCCAACGCGGACTTTGAAGCCCGGAAGGTCGATCTGGAATCGCTTCCGCGGCATCTTCGACCGACGTCGCTCGACGACCTGAACATGCAGGCGTGGTACCGCGAAGTCGGCTGGCCGCTCAAGGCGCTGACGTGTTCGATCCACTGGAAGACGCAGGTGCGCAACGCGGACATTCTCTATCGCGTGGAGGGAGGCGTGCAGTTGCCGCGGGACGGCGACTTCCAGCCGCGGGCCCTGCCCCTCACGCCGATCCGGACGGGGCTGATCGCCGACACCGCGGTTTTCGCGTTGGGATGGCTCGCGTGCTTTACGGCGCTGGAGCGCCTGCGTGCGGCGGGGCGTCGTCGTGCGGGCCGCTGCACTCAGTGCGGTTATCCGCGCACCGGTCTGCCGGAGGGTTCACGCTGCCCGGAGTGCGGGCAGTGAATCGCGCTACTTGAGGTTCGCCCGCAGAAACGCGAGCGTCTCTTTCCAGGCCGAACGGGCCGCCCGTTCGTTGGCGCCGTCGCGACTGCTCTGCTGGCGGAGGAAGCCGTGCCCCGCGCCTTCGTAGACGTGCGCAGTGAATTCGAGATTGTGTGACTTCATGGCCTCGCTCGTGGCGTTCACCGTGGAGGTGACACGATGGTCATCGCCGCCGTAGAGGCCCAGCACGGGGCACCTGATCGTCGTCAGCCGCGGCCCCTGCGGCGCGGTGCCGTAATAGACGACGGCCGCCGCGAGTTCGGCCTGGCGCGTCGCGTACATGAACGAGGCTGAACCGCCCCAGCAGAAGCCGATCGATGCGACCGACTTCCCCGCCGAAGGAAACGCCAGAGCGTGGGTGCGGACGGCATCGAGTCGTTGCACGACTTCCTCATCAGACAGGTCGCGGATCGCGGCTCGCACCGCGTCACCCTCGAACGACTCGGTGCCGCCGCCGCCCGGACCCTTGCCCGAGAGGAGGTCGGGGGCGACGGCGATGAAGCCAGCCGCCGCGAGTTGGTCCGCAACGGACCTGATCCAGTCCGTCAGCCCGAAGATCTCGTGGATCACGATCACCACCGGGGCGGGATCGGCCCGTTCCGGATAGACCACCCACGTTCGGAGAGTCGTTTCCGACCCAGGCAGGAGGATGTCGGTCCACTCACCGTGGCGGGGGGAGTCAAGCAGAGCCTGGGCGGCGTGCTCGGCATCGGGCGGAGGTGGTGCGGGCTCGGCGTCCTGGCCGCACGCCGTCGTCGCGAGGGCGGCGACAAGTGCAAAGATGGACAGGATGGAGAAGGGGGCGCGGGGTTGCATACCCCATTGTTCGCCTGTTGATCAGGGAAATCGCCCCGAAGCGCGCCCCCCGTGCGGTCAGGGACGTGCGGCGCGGCCATAATCACCTGTTCAGACAACCACAATTGGCTTTCCGACCATGTCGCCCTCCCGCCGCAAACCCGTCGTCGCCACGCGTCCCAGGAAGGGAGACGGTCGCCAGTCGCGGCCCTCTGAGGCGCTCGCCGATCCGTCGCTGCCGGCGCGGCACGAGGCGATCCTCGACTCGACCCTTGATCCCATTGTCACGATCGACGCCCATGGAGTGATCGTCTCCGTGAGTCGCTCGATTGAGCGCGTGTTCGGCTACACGGTCGAGGAGCTGATGGGCAAGAACATCAGCATGCTTATGCCCGCGCCGCACCGCGAAGCGCACGACGGTTACCTGGCGAACTACCGGCGCACGGGTGTCACGAACATCCTCGGCCGGACGCGCGAGTTCGAGGCGGTGCGCAAGGACGGGACGGTCTTTCCGGTCGAGGTTTCCGTCTCGCGGGTGGACGTGCCGGGGGAGTCGATGCCGCTCTTCACGGGGATCATTCACGACATCTCCCAGCGGCGCCGCGTGGAAGAGGAACTGCGTTTGCTCCAGGAACTGAGCCTGACGATCGGCGAGGCGACGAGTCTCGACGCGGCGATGGTGGAGGCGTTGCGGCGGATCTGCGAGGCGACGGGGTGGGAGTACGGGGAGGCGTGGGTTCCCGATCCCAGCGGCGAGATCCTGGTGGATACGCCGGCGTGGTACAGCGCCGATCCTGATTTCGCGCCCTTCCAGCGAGCGGCTTCCGGAGCGCGCTTTCGCAAGGGCGACGGGTTGCCGGGCCGCGTCTGGCAGTCGGCCCGAAGCGAGTGGCTCGACGATCTGCACGACGACCATCTGTTCAAGCGGGCGACGGCGGCGAGTGCGGCGGGGTTTCGCACCGCCGTGGCCGTGCCCATCCTCCAGGAGCACGAGGTCGCGGCCGTCATGACCTTCTTCATGCGCCGCCGGCAGGAGGCGGACCAGCGGCTGCTGGCGCTCGTGGCCGCGGCGGTGGCGCCGCTCGGGCCGCTCGTGCGGCAGAAGCGATTGCAGGATGCGCTGGCCGTCTCCGAGCACCGCTTCCGCAACCTCCTGGAACACGTCCAGATCATCGCCGTCACCCTTGATCCCGGCGGATGCGTGAGCTTCTGCAACGACTTCTTCCTTCGCCTCACCGGCTGGCGGCGCGAAGAAGTGGTCGGGCGCGACTGGTTCGCGACGTGCCTTCCGGAGTCCGATCGGGAGCGCACGCGCGAGGTGTTCCGTCGCGCCATCCGGTCCGGGGCCATCGATCCGCGGTTCGAGAACGAGATTCTCGCGCGCTCGGGCGAGCGCCGCCTCATCTCCTGGAACAACTCGGTGGTGTGGGACGCGCGCGGCGCGCTCGTCGCGGTTGCGGGGCTGGGTGTGGACGTCACCGAGCAGCGCCGCATGGAGCGCGAACTGCAGGCGCACCGCGAAGACCTCGAAAGCCTCATCGCCCAGCGCACCGACGAACTCATGCACTCGATCGAGAAACTGCGGCAATCGGACCGGCTGGCCTCGATCGGGACGCTGGCGGCGGGACTGGGGCACGACATGAACAACGTCCTCCTGCCCATGCGCTGCCGCCTCGACGCCGCCGAGTCCATGGATCTGCCGGAGGAGGCGCGGCGGGAACTGATGATCGTCCGCCGTCTGTGCGACTACCTCCAGCAGTTGAGCGACGGTCTGCACCTGCTCGCCCTGGATCCCGACGACAGCGAAGCCTCGCAGGCGACGACGGTGCTGGACGAGTGGTGGGAGCAGGTGAGCGTCCTGCTGCAGAAGGCCGTGCCGAAGCACGCGCGTTTCGAGTCGTCGATTCCGCCGGGTCTGCCGCCGGTGGCGGTGGCGCCGCACCGCCTCACCCAGGCGGCTCTCAATCTCGTCGTCAACGCCGGCGAGGCGATCGGAGAGCGGGGAGTGGTTCGCCTCTGGGCGGAGCGCGATCCCAACGGCATCTCGATCCGCGTGGGCGTGACGGACAACGGCCGGGGGATGACGCCGGAGGTGCAGCAGCGCATCTTCGATCCCTTCTTTACGACCAAGCCGCGCGGGCTGGGAACGGGCATGGGCCTTTCGCTGGTGCGCGGCGTGGCCCAGGCGGCGGGCGGGCACGTCTTCGTCGATTCCGCGCCGGGCCGGGGAACGGACATCGGCCTGGACCTTCCCGTGGTCGAGAGCGCCGAAGAGGCGAGCGACGAGCGCCGGCTGGCGCGGCTCGCGCTGGGCGACCCGCGCCTGGCGATGCTCATCGAGACGATGCTCGCCGCCGCGGGGTTCGAAGTCGAGCGCGGCGAGCCCGATGACCCGGGCGATGCGGCCATCTGGGTCGTCGAACCGCGCGATGAGCACATCAACCACGTCAAGAAGTTCCTCCGCGAGCAGGAGCGGCGGCAGGTGATCCTGTGCGGTCCGGCGCCGGTTGCCTGGAGGCACGTCGATGTCTTTCGCATCGAGGACCTTGACGATTTTGAACAGGTGCGAAGCGTCATTCGCGAGACCATTGACGCCTACGAAGGAGCCTCGTCATGAGCGGCAAGAAGATCGAGATCCTCTGCGTGGACGATCACGCGTTTCTCGTGGACGGCCTGCGGGCCAAGTTCAAACTCGAGCCCAACCTCGTCTGCGTCGGGCGCCTGCCCTCGGCCGAAGACCTCATCCGCGAAGTGGACCGACTCAGGCCGCACGTCGTCCTGCTTGACATCGAGATGCCAGGCCCGGATCCGTTCGAGGTCGCGTCCGACATCAAGGTCCGCTTCCCCGAGACGCGCGTCATCATCCTCAGCGCCTATGTGCGCGACCACTACATCAGCGCCGCCTTCAAGGCCGGCGTCTGGGGCTACTTCTGCAAAAGCGATGACACCGACGAGATCATCCGGGGCATCCGCAAGGTGGCGCGCGGCGAGTTCGCCTTCGGCCCGAAGGTCGCGGAGCGCTGCATGCCCACCAAGGGCGCCAGGCCCCAGCACGACGCCGCGGTCGGCTCGAAACTCGAAGTCCTCAGCAAGCGCGAGCAGGAGGTGCTGCGGCTCATCGGCCGCGGCCTCTCACGCGTCGAGATCGCCAAGTCGCTCGCCCGCAGTCCCAAGACCGTGGACGGGCACCGAGAGCGCATCATGGCCAAACTCGACATCCACACGACCGCCGAACTCGTTCGCTTCGCCATTCGCGAGGGCGTCGCCGAGGTCTGAAGCGGGATGTTGATCACTCGCCACGGCGGTGAGCGCGCGAGCAGGTGACCGGCTCGACTTCGATATTGTCAATCACCCGGCGCACGCCGTGCACCCGAAGCGCGATTTCATAGGCGGCGAGTTTGCGGTTTGCGCTGTCCACCCGTCCCGAGAGCGTAACGACGCCGGCCTCGATGTGGACGTCGATGGCCGCCTGATCGATCCGGGGATCCCAGCGGATCTCGCGGACAATCTCGTCAAGCAGTTCCTGGTCGGTTCTCAGGGCAGGAGGCGTCATCGCGCTTGCTTCACTCGCAGGAGGTCACTCATCGGCGTCCGGGCCGATTCCGGGCGTCCGGGGGCGTCTCTCATCTAGTGTCGCCTCGATTCCCTCCCTGTCGCGTGCAAAGTGGCGGAAACGTCTCCTTTCAGGGTGGTTTTCGCGTGTCGCGCCTGGAATCCGCGGCCGGCCGGGCGGGTGAGAGCACTTCCACTTCATGTGGAGCGGGGTGGCACTGAACGCTCGTCGCTCTGGACGAGAGTTCAGTGCGATCGGGTAATGACGCTTATCATCGAACTCCGCCCAGAGCGGCGGCGTTCGATGCCACCCGCAGCGATTCGTCCGATGTGGAAGTGCGCTCACTTCCGGTTCGAATTGAATCCGCCGCTCGCGGCGCCACGCGCGGGGGTGGGAAAGGAGACTGCCTTGAACTCTCATCGCCTCGTCGTTCATCGCGCGCTGCGCCGAGCCCTGACCGGGGCGCTCGTCCTCCTGTCGGCATCGGCGGTTGAGCCGGCGGCGGCGCAACCCTGGGGCTGGATCGCCAAACTTCAGGCCGCCGGAGGTGAGTCCGGGGACGGCTTCGGCGAGGCGGTTGCCATGGACGGCGAGAGCCTCGTCGTCGGCGCCATCGCCGGGGACGGTCTCGTCCGCAACGCCGGCGCTGCGCACGTCTACACCCGCGATGCGCTCGGCCGATGGACGCCGCAGGCCCTCCTCGCCGCTCTGGACGGCGAGCCGTTCGACTGGTTCGGTTTCAGCGTTGCGGTGGATGGCGACGCCGCGGCCGTCGGGTCCGTCTTCGCCGACGGAGAGAGCCCGGACGCCGGCGCGGCCTATGTCTTTCGCCGCGATGCCCAGGGCCGCTGGGCGCAGGAGGCCCGGCTCATCGCGCCGGGCGGAGAGCAGGATGACCGTTTCGGCCAGAGCGTCGCCCTTCGCGGCGAGACGCTCATCGTCGGCGCGCCGCAGGCGACAGGACCAGCGTATCAGTCCGGCGCAGCGTTTGTGTACATCCGCGAACCCGGGGGCGGCTGGCAACTCCGCCAGCGCCTCGCCGCTTCGGACGGCGAGGCGTACGACCTCTTCGCGTCAAGCGTGGCGCTCGACGGCGATCTGCTCGTCGTCGGCGCTCCGCAGGATGGCGACCTCGGCTATGCCTCCGGCGCCGCGTATGTCTTCGCTCGCTCCGGCGCCGCCTTCGCCCAGCAGGCCAAACTCCGCGCCGCGGGCGGACGCGAGGGCGACTTCTTCGGCACGAGCGTCGCGGCGAGCGGCGCCCGGCTCCTCGTCGGCGCGCCGAGCGACGATGCGCGGGGTCTCAATGCCGGCGCTGCCTTCGTCTTCGCGAGCGGCGAGCCGGGGCAGTGGACCCAGCGCGCCAAACTCACCGGGCTCGACACCGAGGCGAACGACCAGTTCGGCATCGCCGTTTCGATCGACGGCGGTGCGGCGATCATCGGCGCCTACTGGGAGGGCGACCTCGGCAGCAACTCCGGTGCAGCCTACTGCTTCGAGGCCGACGCACAGGGCGTCTGGTCGCAGTCGCAGAAACTGACCGCCTTCGACGGGGCCGCGGGAGACTGGTTCGGCCGCTCCGCGGCGCTGCGCGGTCGGCACTGCGTCGTCGGCGCGCCCAACGACGACGGGCAAGGCGCCGCCTATGTCTTTGAGCGCACCGCGCCGACGCTCACCATCGTCGGACCCTGTCCCGGCCCGATGACGCTGGAGGTGCGCGGCGCTACGCCGCGCGGCGCGGTGGCGCTGCTGGCCTCGGCGCGCGAGGGAGTCTTCACGCTTCCCTCAGGTCCGTGCGCCGGCGCTCTACTCGACATCCGCCCACCCTTCGCCCCCGGCACGCCGCTGCTCACTCGCGCGGATGCACAGGGCGTCGTGCGCATCGAGCGCTTCGTACCACCGCAGGCCTGCGGCCTCCGAACGCAGGCCGTCGATGTCGAGACCTGCCACGTCAGCAATCGAGCCATTCTCCGCTAGCGTCCGGATTCGAAGAAGGGCGCCACCGGTTCGGGGGGGTGTGCGAACGGTCTTCGGAATCCACTTGAAGGCAGCCCAGAGCACGCGAAGGGCGTTGAAGGTGACGGATCAGGAGCTGGCGGACCTCAAGCGGCTCGTGCGTCGGCCGGGCGCGCCCCGTGGGCTGGCGATGCACGGTGATCCTGCCCGCCGAGTGGGGGCTGACCTGCACCGCCATCGGCGCCGAACTCAAGCCGCGTGAACAGACCATGCGCCGAAGGCACAACCGCCCGGAAAACACACCCGTCCCTGTTTTCGGGGCCTTCGTTTTCGGGGAGGTTGCGTCGGACGATGCGGTTGAGGAGAGCGCCGCCTTTGGGGTCGGCAGCGATCGGAAACGCTCGCAGCCCAAGCCTGCCGACTCCTGACCAAACTTCGCGCGGTCATGCGCGACGAAACCGCCCGGAAAGCCGCCATGACCATATGACAGGTCAGCACAGCCGCCGGCCGCTCCTCCGCGCCGCGAGCCTCGGAGCCGGGCGACCGACGAGCGGACGATCGGTCGGCAGGCCGCACGCCGCCGGGCCGCGGCGTACCACAAAGGTCGACTCGACCCCTGCCGCACCGAACCGCTGGGGCTCGACTACCATTCCCGTGCCCACGATGGGGCGATCCCGGCGGCCGTGACCCGAGAACGGCCGCACGGGAGGGAGGATCGATCGATGAAAGTCTTCTGGGCGCTCATCGGCTTGCTGGCGATCATCACAGCCGCGCTGCTCGTGGGCGGGGGCGAGCAGCGCCAGGACAAGATGCGGAGCGAATCGCCGGACTCCGGCGCGCCGCCCGCCTACACACTGAGCGAGGGTCCGCAGCACGCGCCGCTGACGACTCCGGCCGATTCCGATGCGATGCTTCCCGACCCGGCCGCCCCTGAGTCCGGCGCACCATCGAGTGTTGCCGCGGTTGAGCCGCCGATCGCCTCAGGCGCGTCCGCGGATCCTGAGACCGCTGCCGCGAGCGAGCCGACATCGCCTGCCGGCGCCGAAGCCGCTGCCGCGCCGACCGGAAGCGATGGCCCAGCCATCGGCGAGAGTGCGGCAGACGCAGGGAGCGCCGATACGAGCGGGGCAGCGCCGCGGGGCGGGGGCGAACCTGCCGCGCCGAACAGCGCGGGTGGTGCAGCCCCGGTCCTTCAACCCAACGCTCCCGCCGAGGTCAAGGAATCGACGTCGGGTCAGAGCGAGTCGGTCAAGAAGGAACTTGATTCGCTTATCGACGACCTGACAAAGAGCGCCAAGGAGACCGACCCAGCCGAGGCAGGATCGAAGCCCGGAGAATCGTCCGCCTCGAGCGATTCCGAAGCGGCCGAGGGGCCGGCCGCCACTCCCGCTCCCGGCGAGGGACTGCCAGCCGCGGCGCCTGATCCGCTCAAGCCGGAGATCGTTGCTTCGAAGTTTGAGGAGCGCGAGGACGGATCGACGCTCGTGGACGGCCGGTTCGTGATCCGCGGCAAGGGGACGAAGGAAGAGCCGTACCAGGTCACGTGGGACATGCTCGTGGCCACCGCCGAGTTGTACGATCCGCGGCGCAACCGCCTCAAACTGCCCGAGCGCGTGAAGATGCTCGACGGCAAGTACGTGACGATCGTCGGGTACGTGGCCTTTCCCATCGTGGCGGAAGGGGCGAACGAGATGCTGGCGATGCTCAACTCGTGGGACGGGTGCTGCATCGGGGTGCCTCCGACTCCCTACGACGCCGTGGAAGTGCGCCTGCGCGCCGATGCCACCGCCGAGCAGATGCTCATGAACTGGGGCAGCGTCACGGGGCGCTTCAAGGTGGAGCCCTATCTTGCCGCCAACTGGCTCCTCGGCCTGTACCTCATGGAGGATGCCGTCCTCAAGGCTGAAGGCATGTGAGATGGAGCACGGCGTGCCCCGAGACTCCCTTCATCGGCGCGAAGTCGCGGTCGACCCGGCGGGCTTCCGCCCGCGGCTACTGACGCTCACCTCCCCGTCAATCCCTCAATCCCTTGATGCCCTGATGCCTTCATCCCTTGATCCCTTGACCCCTTCACTCCCACCATCGCTGCGAAAGATCTTCCTCCATGACTGAACGTCCGTCGAACGTGGATCGCGAACTCCAGGCTGAGATTGACGCCGCGCTCGGCGACATGAGCCT
>JBDIVQ010000053.1:0-21871 GCA_039794345.1 Phycisphaerae bacterium
GCGCGACTGCTCGAGAAGGCCGGGCCGGAGACGGCGGTCTTCTTCGCCTCGGACCACGGCTTCGGGCCGCTCTACGGCAAGGTGATGGTCAACACCTTTCTCGCGCAGAAGGGTCTGCTCACGGTCAACGAGATGAAGATCCGCCAGGCGCTGGCGCTGATCTTCCTCCGCAAGGCGTGGTACAAGTTCCTCAAGACCATCGGGTTTCAGAAGTGGGCGCGGCAGCGGCTGGCGCGGCGGGCGGCGCGGCAGTCCGGCGGCCGCACCTTTTACGACGTCTTCTACGAATCCATCGACTGGGAAAGAACCAAAGCCTACATGGCGAGCAACACCGAGGGCGGCCTCTACCTCAACGTCAAGGGTCGCGGTCTCTACGGCCCACACGTCGATCACGGCAGCATCGAGCCGCAGGACTACGAAAAGGTCCGCGCCGAGGTCATCGAGGCCCTGCGCGAGATCCGCCATCCCGACACCGGCCGGCCGATGCTCTCTTACGTCGAGGTGCGCGAGAAGGTCTATCGGGGCAAGTACGTCGATCGCGCGCCGGACATCGTCTTCTTCCTCGACGACGGCGAGTGGATCGCGGACTTTTCGCTGGGCAAGGGAGCCTTCCGCAAGGCGGACTGGAAGACCGGCTCGGGCATGCACCGCATGGAAGGGTGCTTCCTCGCCTGCGGACCGGGCATCCGGCACAACCCGAACGTCACGACCGACATCTTCAACGTCGTGCCGACGGTCCTCGCCTACCTGGGCCTGCCGATCCCGACGGACATGGACGGCACGTTCATCCGCGAAGCCTTCACCGAAGAGTGGCTGGCCGCGCACGAAGTGAAGTACGCCGGCTCATCGTCGCAACCGGGCAAGGGCTGGGGCGAAGGGCAGGACGTCTTCGACGCGAGTGAGGAGCAGGTGCTCGTCGATCGCCTGCGCGGACTGGGGTATCTCGATTAGCACACTGCTGCTTTGAGCGTATCGCCGCGGCGTGGCACAGCACGCGCGCTGCCTTGGGCGAGAGTGCAGTGCATCGGGCAGGGGCATTCGTTCGCGCTTGCCCTCTCACCATGCTTCGCCCGGAACCGCGAAGCATGGGGCTGATCTACTCCGCCGCTTCGTCGGTGAGGCGCATGGCGCGGCGGAGGCGGCGGAGGCCATCGTCGGTGGCGAGCCAGGCGAGGCGCAGTCGCTCCCCGCGGCCGCCGAGCCAGGGCGCGCGGCCGGCGGCGCGATCGGAGCGGAGCAGCGCCGCCTCGACGTCGGTCATGGTCAGTGCAGAGCGTCCGCAGCCGCCGGCGTGCAGGCGCGCCAGCCAGCCCGTCGCCGCCCACATGAGCCAGAGCGCTTCGAGGCCGGTGATGATCGGCAGGCCGTAGTACCCCGGGCCCCAGGCGCGCCCATTGATGATCCGCGAGCGCAGGTAGCGCATGGTGAGGGCGTCCATCTGCCGGACCTGCTCCTCGTCGCGCGCCGGCGCCACGTGCTCGACGGTCTCGAAGCGAAGGCCGGCCGGCCAGTCGCGCGCGATCGATCCGACCGCGCCCACGCCCCGGCCGAAGCGACGGTGCGTCAGGAACTGCCGCAGCGCCCGGCCGCGCACGCCGCGGCGCCCGATGTCGCCGATCTTCACATCTTCGACATGGGCGAAGACAGCCTGGCGGAGCATCTTCATCTGCCGCGCGGAGGGAGGCGGAGGCTCCGCGGCGTCGATTTCCTCTTCGAACGAATCGACGAGCAGATCGAGCAGATCATTGAGCCGCTCATCGCGCACGGCGTCGAGTTTGGCCTGCCGCAGCATCGCGGTGAGCCACGCGCACCCGTCGAGGCGCTGCTCCATCGGCAGATCGACGCGACCGATGAGGCGCTCGAAGGCGGCGATGATGTCGCGCTCTTCGCGGCCGGAGGCTTCGAGGCGGTTCGTCAGCCAGAGGCGCCGCCTGCCCGCACCGAGTTCCGGCAGCGAACGCAGGAGGCGGCGCAGGTCGTCCTGGTGCGACGCCAGTTCAGCGCCGCGGTTGTGGATCATCGAGGGGCAGGCGTAACTCATCCCCACCTGAATCCCGTGCGCGCCGGGCATGGGAACGAAGGGGAACATCTGGCACGCGAGGGGTTTGGCCTCCAAGCCGAACTCGGCGTGAATCCGGCAGCGCCCGTCGGCCTGAAGGAAGATGCACGAGCCGTCGCCCTGCTGGCGCAGCCAGACACGGCCGCGAAACTCGACGGTCGGCGCCTGCCCGAGGCGCTCCGCCCAGCCCTGGGCTTCGAGGCGTGCGAGGTCATCGGGACGAAGTTCGACGGTGAAATCGCGGCAGCAACCGGCGCAGCCGTGGCACGAATAGCGCTGCTCCGTCGTGCGCGGCATGAGGATGGGCAGGGAGCGGGAGGTCATTCATCCAGCCGCCGCTCTCATGCGGCCGGCCAAGCAGAACACCCCCGAGTAGCCGGCTCGGGGGTGTGGATCAGGCCGGGGCGCCGGCTCCGGTTTCACTCGTCGAGGCGGCGGACCATCGTCTGCACACGCTGGTGCTGGTTTGTCCGCACGGGTTTGTCGCCCTCGAAGATCGGCTCCTGGACGAGGAGCCAGTTGAACTCGATCTCGCCGACGCGCTCGATGAGCTCGCTTTGCTTCGGATCCCAGATGTACTGCCAGTTGCCCTTGATCATGTCGAACTTGGTTTCGAGAACCTTGAGCATGTCGTCGGGCGGCTCGTCGGGGGGCTGAAACTCGAGTTCCATCATCATCTTCATGCCGAGCACGACCCGGTCTTCGGAGCGCTGGATCTTCTGGTAGTCGCTCGTGAAGGTCCAGGTTCCCATGCCGGGCACGGGGGTCTTCTGCACGTCCGTCCAGGGCTTGTTGATGTCGCGCGTATAGGTCTCGTTGGCGACGCGCCAGGTGCTGGCGAAGAGTTCCGCCAGCCCCTGCGGCTTGTACTCGCCGGCGCGGCCCTGGATCGGCGTGAGTTCATCCATCAGGGCGGCCGCCTCCTCCGCGCCCTTGACCGACTCGGGATCGACGTTGCCCTGCGCGTCGGCCTTGAACGTGATGGTCGAAGAGGCGAGTTTGCGCCACGCCTCGGTGACCTTCGGATCGGTCTCGGCGTCGGGCGTCTCCTGCGTCGAATCAAAGAAGTACTTGGCGCCGAAGAGGGACTCCCCTTCGGTGTAGAAGCGGTCGTAGGTCATCGTCAACTCCGCCGAGCCGTCCTCATTCACCTTGTTGACGGTGAAGCGCATGACGTATTCGGTGTCGGAGCGGTCGATCATCTGCTGGCCCGCGGCCTCCTGGACGCTCATGTTGTCGGCGCGGAAGAGGTACTTGACGACGCGGTCCTGCTGGAACTTCGGGCCGAAGTAGACCTCATCAACCTCCGGCGCCGCCGCGGCCGGGGCAGGGGCAGCGGGATCCTGGAGTATCGGTCGATGGGCTGCAGCACACACCGCCAGAATACCGAGAAGGGCGAGGGAGCACGCGCCGCGCATCGTCCTCGACGGTGCTTTCATGAATTGAAGAAACATCGGATTCTCCTGCTTGCTCAGGTTCTGTGCCTGATCGGTGCGGACGCGCAGGGCGCCCGAGAACCAATCCCGATTCGTTGAGGCCAATGATAGCGCCAAGGACTTCCCATGCCGCTTCCGCCAACCCCGTTCACGTTCAGGAGGGCCGGCGGACGCGTGTGGCCGGGCGCGTCTCTCTCCCTCCAGAGACAAGACGTGCACGGCAGGTATTCCCGTCGCGCTCCGGTCGGATCCGGCGTCACCCCGTCTTCCCGGAGCGCCTGCTGGGCCGGCACTCAGGCGCCGGCCATCCTGGCGGCCTTGGCGCGGGCATCCTCGAGAGTGCCGACGTACATGAACGCGCCTTCGGGGAGGTCGTCGCCCTCGCCGCGGCACAGGGCAGCGAAGGAATCAAGCGTCTCGCTGAGTTTCGAGTCGATGCCGCGCTGACCCGTGAACACCTCCGCCACGTGGAAGGGCTGTGAGAGGAAGCGCTCGATCTTGCGGGCGCGGCTGACGGTCAGTTTGTCCTCTTCGCTCAGTTCGTCCACGCCAAGGATCGCGATGATGTCCTTGAGGTCGCGGTAGCGCTGGAGAATGCCCTGCACGGACTTGGCAATGCCGTAGTGGCGCTCGCCGACGATACCCGGGTCGAGAATGCGGCTCGTCGAAGCGAGGGGGTCGATCGCGGGATAGATGCCCTTCTCGGCAATCGAGCGCTCGAGCACGACGAAGGCGTCAAGGTGGCTGAAGGTCGTCGCCGGCGCGGGGTCGGTCAGGTCGTCGGCGGGGACGTAGATCGCCTGCACCGAGGTGATGGCGCCGCGGCTCGTTGACGTGATGCGTTCCTGGAGTTCACCCATTTCCGTGCCGAGCGTCGGCTGGTAGCCCACGGCCGAAGGCATGCGGCCGAGCAGCGCCGACACTTCCGACCCCGCCTGCGTGAAGCGGAAGATGTTGTCTACGAACAGGAGCGTCTCCTTGCCCGATTCATCGCGGAACTGTTCGCACATGGTCAGCGCGGAGAGGGCGACGCGGAGACGGGCGCCCGGGGGCTCATTCATCTGGCCGAAGACCATCGCGACCTTGTCGAGGACGCGCGCCTGCTTGCCGTCGGCGTCGGTGTAGACGGCCTCTCCCATTTCCCGCCAGAGGTCATTGCCTTCGCGGGTGCGCTCGCCCACGCCGGCGAAGACGCTGTAGCCGCCGAAGTTCTTCGCCACGCGGGCGATCATCTCCTGGATGATGACGGTCTTGCCGACGCCGGCCCCGCCGAAGAGGCCGATCTTGCCGCCGCGGACAAAAGGGCAGAGGAGGTCGATGACCTTGATGCCCGTTTCGAGCATCTCGGTCTTCGCGGAGAGTTCGCTGAACTCAGGCGGAGACTGGTGAATCGGCCGCGTCTCCTTGACGTTGACGGGGCCCTTCTTGTCCACCGGCTCGCCGAGCAGGTTGAAGACGCGGCCGAGCACCCCTTCGCCCACGGGAACGCGGACGGAGGAGCCGGTGTCGAGGCACTCCATGCCGCGGCTCATGCCGTCCGTCGATCCGAGGGCGACGGCGCGGACGCGCCCGCCTCCGAGGTGCTGCTGCACCTCGCCGGTGATCTTGATCTCGATGCCGCGGTTCTTCGCTTCGACCTTGACGGCGTTGTAGATGTCGGGGATGTCGGTCTCCGGGAACTGCGCATCGAACGTGGAGCCGATGATCTGGATCACTTCGCCCTTGGTAGCCATGTTGGGTGAGTCCCTTTCGTCACGAGCCCGGATGGACAATCGCCGCCGACTCGTTTGTGACAGATTTCACAATGTGAGGCTGAGAGAGTGCAACAGTAGGAACGCCCCTCTTCGCTGGCAATGGAGGGTGAGAGTGAACCAGGGCAATTCAGGTCGTCATTGGCCCTGAGGCGCCTCGACGCCGAGTCTTGTGGTGGGCAGGCGCTCGGCCACGATGCTGGCCCCGCCGGATCCCTGCCCGAAGCGTCCCCTCGCCCCGCCGCGGAAATCGAGGCCGATCATGCAACACCATCACCTCAACGCCGCCGTCATCATCGTGATCGCCTGCGGGCTGGCCCGGATCGCGACGGCTGAACCCGACCTGGGAAGGGATGGAGGTCCGCCCTCCCTCGTTCTGAGCCTTGCCGGCGAGTGTCCTGGCACGATCACCCTCGAGTGGCAGGGCGGCAAGCCCAACGGGCGCCTGGCGTTGCTCCACGCGGCCGCGCGCGGACAGGCCACGATACCCGCCGGCCAACCCTGCGCCGGAACGCGGCTGGGCCTCGCCGCGGACCAACTCCGGGTGGTCACAACGCTCAACGCCGGCCGCGAAGGCCGCGGCCGCGTGCAGGGAAGCGTCTCCGTCGAATCGTGCGGCACCCACCTGCAACTTCTCGCCCTCTCCGCCCCGACCTGCGCGACGAGCAACGTCGCGACGATCCCCGGTCCATGAGTCGCGGAAGGAGCGGCTCCAGGCTTTCGCCCTCGAAGAGGGGGCGCAGCCTGTTCCAGCCCGGCGCCCCGACGAACGCACTTCCACCTCAAGTGGAGCGGCGCGGCGCTGAACGCGCACCGTCCCGGACGGGAGTTCAGTGCGACCGGGCAGGATCACTCGGCATCAAACTCCGCGCGCAGCGGCGGCGTTCAAAGCCGCCCGCAGCGATACGTCTGAAGTGGAAGTGTGCCAGCGTCCTACTCCGATGGCTCGGGGACGACGAACTTGATCTGGTTGCGCTCCAGACCGATGCCCATGGAGTTGTAGAGGTTGGCCACCGCGATCTGGTAGTTGACCATGGCGCGGATTTCTTCGAGTTCCGCCTGCGCCAGCGACTCCTGCCGCTGAAACTTCAGGTTGAGGAACTCCGGAGTCGTTGACGCCGTCAGCGCTTCCTCGACTTCGATCGTCCGCAGGTTCTCCGACGCCGCCAGGCGGGCGTCGCGCGTCGGCACGAGCAGTTCGAAGTTGAGTTTCATCGAGCGCAGCGCCGACTTCACGTCGAGAATGACGTTGTCCACCGCCTGCCGGTAGCCGACGACGGACTGCACGCGGCTGAGCCGCGCCACGCGGAAGTTCGCTTGCGCCTCGCGGTTGCCGATCGGGTGTTCGAAGCGCAACTGGAGGATGTAGTCGATGAAGTCCTGCTCGCCGAGGCGGTTGTACGAATCCTCGAAGGAGTTGTCGAGTCCGTTCCAGCGCACCGTGGCGGAGAGATCAAGCACCGGCAGGCGCAGGTTGTCGGCGAGCATCTGGCGGATCGAGGCGTCGTCGATCGCCAGCAGCGCCTGCCGCAGTTCCGGACGATTCTGCAGGGTCGTGGCGACGATGTCGGCGTAGTTGAAGGTGATGCCGTCGGCGATGGCGACGTCGATCGGCTCGATGACGACCTCGGTGCCGACGCTCAGCCCGGGCGCGTTCATGAGTTGCTTGAGTTCATCCGAGGCGCGGAGCACCTCGTCGCGCGCCCGCATCACGTCCACGCGCCGCGACTGCACTCGGGCGACGGCGTCGGAAACCTGCGAAGGCGTGGCGTCGTACTCGCCGCGCGCCTTGAGTTTCGACTCCGTCTGCTCGCCCCGATCGAGCAGGCGCTCGCGCACGCGAAGCGCCTGCCGCGCCGCGACCAGGTTCCAGTACGCCCCTTCGGTGCGCGCCACCGTCTCAAGAAGCGTGCGCCGGTACGCCTCCACTTCGCGCCGGTGCGCGTTGCGGCTGAGGCGGATCTCCGAGAGGTTCGACTCCGAGCCGAAGCCGCGCAGCAGCGGCTGCTCAAGAATCAGTTCGAGGGAGGAGGTGTACGCCGGCTCGGGGGTCTGCTCTCGGTCGGGCGACGAGTCGAAAGCGCGTGTGATGGCCGACTGGAGGGTCAGCCGCCCACCGCCAATGAGATTCTGGCGCAGTCCGCTGCTGAGCGTCCGCTCATCGCGCTGAACGATGCCGCTGCCCAGCGGGTTGCCGCGGACCAGGGGAATGATTGAAGGCTGATCGATCTTGCCCCAGGAGAGATTGGAAAAGAAGACGGCGTCAAATCGGGCTTCCGCCCGGGTGATCTCCGCCTCGCGCATAGCGGGAGTGATGGCGCCGAACTGCACCGACAGGTTGTTCTGCACCGCCGAGAGGATCGCTTCGCGCAGGCTCACCTTGACCGACTTTGTCGCCTCGCCGGTCAGGTCCTCGCCGAACTCGATCGCCGGGCTGGCGGCGTTGGCGGCAGGCCCGGCCATGCGGTTCAGGTCATCCATGCGGCTGTGCGGAATGAACGAGCCCTCGAGGCGGCTCGGTTCGGCCTCAAGAGGCACGTCGGCCGGACGCGGCGTCATGACCTGCCTCTCGACGGCCGCACTCAGCGCGCGGCGCAGTTCCGCCTCGGAGTTGGTCTTGCGCAGTGGCCCTTCGCACCCGGAAAAGGACCCGGCAGCGACCACAAGCCCGAGGAACAGGCCCAGCGGACGCGACAAACGGCGGGCGGGCGGGGGCGGCGCGGGACGGTCAGACTTGCGTGGCGTCATGGTTCATCCTGTCCGGGCTGAGGCGGGTGTCAAGTCGGCCGGCCGATTCGACGGTCCGTCTCCGGGCCGAGGGCGACGCGCGAGCCGGTCGCCCGAGCCGCGTGAGGCCGGCGACTATCGCGCTACGATGTCCATGATGATTCACACCCCGTACCAGGGAGGCCTCATCATGGGTCGATGGCGTACTGTAGGGCGGATGGGTCAATCGGTCGTGGTTCTGATCGCGGTCGCGGCCGCGCTTGGAGCCGCAGCCACGGGCCGGGGACAGGTTCCGGGACGGACCGAGCCATGGCATGCCGTGGTCGAGGCGGAGCGCGTCAACATTCACAGCGGCCGAGCCGAGCAGTTTGAGAAGATCGGCACCCTGTCGCGCGGCGACGTCGTGCTCGTGAAGACCGTCAACACATTCGGCTGGGCGGCGATCGCCCCCCCGCCGGGGCTGCACGGCTTCGTGGCGAGGCAGGACGTGGCTGACGGCTCGCAGCCCGGCACCGTCCGCGCCATCGGCCGCGCGCCGGTCCTCTACCCCATCAGCGACGATCCCGCGCAGTGCTTTCGAAAGTACCGCGTCGCCGCGGATTCCGTGCTCAGAGTCCTCGCCGAGGTGCCCACGCCAGACAAGGGAGTCTTCCTGAAGGTCGAACTGCCCGAGCAGGTTGACGTCTACGTGCTCGCGCAGTTCATCCGCCGGGCGACGGATGAAGAGGTCGCGGCGTGGAAGAAGAAGATCGCGACTGCGGCGGAGGCCAAGGCGAAAGAAGCGCCGGTCGCGGCACCGGAGACTGTTCCGCTCACGCCGATCGAAGTGCCGCCCCAGGAGCCGCAGGCTCAGCCGCCCACGCCGGCGGCGGAATCGCCCGCGACACCGGTCGAAGAGCCAACGGAGCGCGTGAATGAGCCGGGCGCACCGCAGCCCGTCGAGGCGGCGCCCGTCGAAGCGGCCCCGGAAACCGGGGCGCTGCCCGAAGAGCTTCCCGCCGCACCGGAAACCCAGTCCGCTGCAACGCCGGCGCCGCTCGAGGCTGAACCGCCCGTCGAAATCACCCTCAAGGGGCTTGAGCAGTTGTACGCGGAGTTGATCCGCGTGCCCATCGCCGACGCGGAGATCGAACCGCTGCTCCGATCCTACGAGTCGCTGGCGGCGACGACGGCCAAGGAGAGCGAGCGGCGCGTGGCGGAGATTCGCATCGCGCTGCTGAAGGTGCGGATGGATCACCAGGGGGCGATGCGCCAACTCGCCGACGCCGCACGCGCCGCCGCCGAGCCCGGCGCGCCGCGGCGGGCCGAGATCTGGCGCGATGAGCAGGGCCGGCCGGTCTTCACCGCCCAGGGGCTGCTCATGACCTCCAACGTCTTCGACGGCCGACGCCTGCCGCTGCTCTATCGCGTGCAGGACCGGATCACGGGTCGCACCATTGCCTACCTCCGCGCCGAAGGCGAGCAGCGCCTCGAACTCGAACGCCGCCTCAATCTCAACGTGGGGGTTCTCGGCCAGAAGGTCCACGACCCGGGGCTGCGACTCGACGTCATTGAAGTCGAGCGCCTCGTTGACCTGGCCGAGCAGGAGTAGACGCTTCGCGCCCGCTCACTGTCCCTCGGCGATCAGGCGGTCGAGCGCTTCGAGCCGCTTGCCGTGCTGCGCGCGTTCTGGCTCGAGAATGGTCAGGGCAACGAGGAATCGCCGCGCCTCCGGCAGCGAGCGCGCCTGGATGGCGATCGCCGCGGCCTCTTCGCGCAAGCGGGCGTCGTAAGGCGAGATCGTTACCGCCCGGCGGATGCGATCGAGAGCAAGATCGAAGCGCCCCTGCTTCTGATACAGGCGGGCGAGTTCGATCGCGTAGGTGTTGTCGTACTTCTGCAGGCGGTCAATCGCCTCAAGATAGGGGATCGCCCGCTCCGGCTCGGCGGATTCGAGGTGAATCGCGGCGAGCATCTGGTGCGGCATGGGGTCAACGGGTCGAGCGGCCGCGTACCGGTCGAGCAGCGGGATCATCTCCGGGCCAAGACGCCGCTGCGCCCGCCAGCGGCTGAGGCGCAGGCGGAGCAGGTCGGGGTGGTCGGGGTAGCGTTCGAGCCAGCGGTCAATCAACCCGTCGGTCAACTCGGGCGCCGGCGGTTGCACGCGCGGCAGCGAGCCGAGCGTGCGCCGGAGGAGATCGACCGGATCGACCGCACCGCGCGCCGCCTCGGCGCGAAGCCGCTGAGCCAGCGCGCGGCCGAGTTCCTGCCGGACCGGCGCCAGCCGGGCCGCGTATTGCGGATCATCGCGAAGATGCTCGCGGAGAAGTTCCTCCATGCCCGGCTCAGGCGCCAGCCCCCACTGCTTCACCTGGCCCCCCGCCCATTCGAGGAAGGCGTCGTAGAACTGGCCGCGGCTCACGCCCAGCGCCCCGGGGATGGCGAGGTCTTCGCGGAAGCCCTGGGCGTACTCGTCCAGGAGGCGCAGCATCGCGGCGTGACCGAAGCGCTCGACGAGGAACTCGATCATCCAGTGCCCCTGCGCGTAGGCGAGTGAGCGGTCGTTGGGCCGCCGCGGGCGCACGAAGGCCCAGTTGATCTCGTCGAGGTCGAAGAGATCATCCGCGTGCCAGGCCTGGGCGAGCATGGTGCAGGTGGCGAAGTCGCGCGGCGCATCCTCGAGCCACACCGCCGCCGCCTCCGTCAGCCAGTGCGGGATGCGGTTGCGCGTGCGGCTGAGCGTGATGGTGTGGACGTACTCGTGTCGGAGGACGCGGAGCCAGTTGTAGGCGCCGAAATGGTCGGGGCCGACGCGCGGCGCCTCCATCGCAATGACCGGACCCGTGCACGCGGCGATGGTGTGCACCTGGGGCATGCCGGTAATACGCACGGCGAAGCGGCTGTGGTTGGGCATCAGTTCGATCTGCGTGGGACGGCCGGGCTCGTGCTGCAGCGCCGTGCTGATCTCGCGGTGCATCGCCTCGAGCGGCTCGAGCATCTCCGCCGCCAGCGCCCGGTCCGCCGTCTCGGGGTCGAACCGGACGATGAAGTGCTCCGAGGCGATCGTCTCGTAGCGCGCGAGGTCTTCGAGCAGGTGCAGGCTGAAGGCGGCGCGCACGTTGAAGGGATCGAGCGCGCAGGCCCGGCGCAGGTGCGCCAGCGCTTCCGCGTCGTGGCCCGACTGAAGGTACATCAGGCCGAGTTCAATGCGCGGCGCCGGCCAGTTCGGCTGGCGATCAATGGCTCCCTGGAGAATCTCCGCGGCGAAGTCGTACTGGCGATTGCGCGAGAGGTACGTCCCCGCGGTGTACCACGCCAGCGGATGGCGGCCGGACATCTCCTCGAAATCCATCAGCGCCAGGTGCAGGCCGTCTTCGTCGTACCGGACCGCTTCGACGGCGGCGCGCAGCGCCAGCGCGAAGCGGTGGCGGGGCCACTCCGCGAGGACCACGCCCAGCCGCCCAGCCGCCATCTCCGGCAATCCCTGCACCAGATCGAGTTGCGCCAGCACGAGGCGCGCGAGCGCGTGATCCGCGCCGAGCTGCTCAAGTTGCTGCACCGCCATTTCCACGCCGTCGAAGTTGTAACTGTCGAGGTGAATCTGCGCCAGCAGCATCCAGGCGTCGGCACAGCGCGGATTGAGGGCGAGAACTTCGAGCACGACGGCGCCGGCGTCGCGCGGGTTGTCCTTCTCGTAGAGCAGTTGCGCCTCCACGAGTTTGGCGGGCCAGTAGAGGCGATCCACCTGCTGATGGACCCGGCTGACCGTCTGAAGGATGGCGTTGTACTGCGAGGCCGGCTCGCCGCGCAGCCGGGCCCGCAGGGTCAGGCACCGCGCGGCCTCCGTCAGATCCTCGGCGCTCTGGAGCGCGCCGGTGGCCTGGGCGGCGATGACGGGCTCAAGCGCCTCATCCGCCTCCGTGAAGCGCCCGCTCCATTCGAGCGCCTCGGCGCGCAGGCGGCAGGCCGTCGGCGACAGGTCGCGCCCGAGCAGCGCCAAGGCGTCGTCCGTCTCTCCGATGAGAACGAGGCGCTCGGCGCGGAGCACGGCCGGCACGCTCT
This sequence comes from Phycisphaerae bacterium, assembly GCA_039794345.1. GTDB lineage: Bacteria > Planctomycetota > Phycisphaerae > Phycisphaerales > UBA5793 > UBA5793. Next base: position 12,015 of record JBDIVQ010000053.1, read on the forward strand.
CGTCGGCGAAGACCGGATCACGCAGGTTCCACGCGATTCTCGCGGCGCGGGCGCGGCGGAGCGGCGTCGTCAGATCGCCTTCCGACCACACGCCGTGAAAGATCCGCCCGTCGCGCCGCTCCTCTTCGGTCAACACCGGCGAATCGATGGCCCGGCGCGCGGCCGGGGAGAGTTCCACGGTCGGCGCTTCAGGCGGCGCCGGGTCAACTTCAATCTGCGACCATGCCGGCTGCGGCAGCGCTCCGGCGAGCGGGCACAGCAAGCACAGCAAAGTCAGGCAAGACGTCTTGAGTCTCAAGGATGACGCTCCATCGTGCGGTCGGGGCAGGGCCGACGCGCCCCCGCCCCGCCACCGCCTATCGACCCGGCTGATGCCGGTCCTTCAGGACCGGCCGCTGGATGATACGGAACTTCTTCCCGCGCGCCCGCGCCACGGAGCGCCGGTTCTGCGCGCGGCCAGGAAGCGGCGCCGTGGGCTGAGCCACGGTGCGGCAGAGCGATGCGTGTCAAGGCCGAACGGGAATCAGGCCTTGGGCGAAGGCGCCTCCGCGGCTGCGCCTTCCGCGGGCGCTTCGCCCGTGGTCTCTTCGCCTTCCGCCGTCTCCACTTCCTCGGTGCGGCCGAGATTGAGCTCCCGATCCGCGACGACCCAGACCTTGACTTCGGTGCGCAGGTCGCGATCGAGTTGGACGGGGATCTCGTAGGAATCGATGCGCTTGATGGCGGCGCCGATGCGGATGTGGCGGTCGGTGATGCGCGTGAAGCCGGCCTCGTTGAGGGCGGTGGCGATGTCATGCTGCGTGACCGAGCCGTAGAGCCAGCCCTGGTCGTTGCAGGAGCGTTCGAGGGTGATCTCGAAGCCTTCGAGCTTCTCGACCATCGCCTCGAGTTCCTGGCGCAGCGCTGCGAGTTCGCGTTCGACCTCGGCGCGGCGTGCAGCAAGGGCCTTCTTCGCCCCCTCCGTGGGCTTGACGGCGTAGCCGAGCGGGACGAGATAGTTCCGCGCGAAGCCGGGCTTGACGTGAACGACGTCGCCGACGATGCCGAGGTTCTCGATGTTCTCCGTAAGAAGCAGTTCGACGTTGCGAGCCATGGGTGCTGTCCTTCCTGTGGTCAGCCATGCAGGTGGAAGTTAGCGGCCCGGACCGACCGGACCGCAACGATGTCTGTCCAGATTCCCCGCAAGCGGAAGCGACGTTCATTCGTCGCGCCCGCGTGCGTCTTCACTTCATCCTTCAGAACGGGATGTCCTCTTCCTCGATGGGTTGATGGGGTCCGGAGGCGTCGCCGCCGCTGGCGCTGCGCGGGGGACGTTGACCGGCCCCGCCGCGCGATTCGGCGCGTTCGCCGCCGCGTTCACCGCCGTCGCCGCCTCCGCCTCGCGAATCGACGAACTGGAAGGACTCGATGACGACCTTGTGGCGGGAGCGCTTCTGCCCCTGCTGGTCCTCCCACTGATCAAGTCGCAGGCGGCCTTCAATGAAGATGGGGCGGCCCTTGGCGAAGTACTGGTTGATGAGTTCCGCCGTGCGGCCCCACGCTTCGCAATCGACGAACGTGACTTCTTCCTTCTTCTCTCCCGTGCTCGAGGTGTAATGGCGGTTGACCGCCAGGCCGATCTGCGCCACCGGCTGGTTGCTGGCGGTGAAGCGCAACTCGGGATCGCGCGTCAGGTTGCCCATGAGCAGGACTTTGTTGTAGGACGCCATGTGATTCCGCCTTCCGTCAGGGCTTCGGATCGACCGTCGCCGTTATGCTCGGACTGCTCATTCTTCCGGGGCGACGTCCTCGCCGGCGGCGGCGCCGACCGGTTCAGCGGCCTCCTCGCGTGATTCGGTGCTGCGGCCTTCGCTCCTCAGTTTCGCCTCGGCGGCGAGCGTTTGCCGGCCGTCCGTCGCCGCCATCTCCTCGAAGGTGAGATGGTCGGCGCGGATGATGAGGAAGCGCGAGATGAGCTCGGAGAGGTTGCAGTCGCGCTCGATGTTCGCCATGCGCGTTCCGCGGGCGCGGAAGTAGGCGAGCAGGAAGAGCGCCCGCTTGTTCTTGTCGATCGGGGTGGCAAGGTTGCGCTCGCCCCACTTGCTCAGGGCGATGATCTCGCCGTCCGCCCGGCGGATGATGTCTTCGATGTGGCTCACCGCGCCGGCGAGGTCGCTCGTCTGCGCCTGGGGGAAGACAAACATCGCCTCGTATTCATAGACCGTGTGATCGCTCATGTTCCTGTCCTTCTGGCCGTCGAGGTCCGCTCGACGGATCGGTTGGCGGCCGCGCGGGCGGCCGGTGGTTGGTGGTTCAAGGCTCCTGATCGGTCCCGGCAGAATCCGCTCCGCCCGGGCGCGCCCTGCGAGTGTTGAACTGATTCATGGCGGCGTCGATGCCCTCGTTGGCCCAGCACCAGGCGGCATCGGCGGCGCTGCCGATCCGCTCCTGCATGACCTCCGCCTGCTCCGGCGAAAAGCGGCCGAGGACGTAGTCGTGCCTCGGGATGCGCCCGGGCGGATCAATGCCGACGCGCAGGCGCGGGTACTCCTCCGTGCCCAGGCGCAAGGCGATGTCCGCCAGGCCGTTGTGCCCGCCGTCGGACCCGCCCTTGCGCAGCCGCAGGTCTCCGAGCGGCAGCGCGGCGTCGTCGGTGATGACGAGCAGGTCGCCCAGGTCCAGTTTGTAGAACCGGACGATCTCCGCGACGCAGGCTCCGCTGAGATTCATGTAGGTCATGGGCTTGACGAGCAGGCACTTGTCGCCGTCGGTGCGCGCATCGACCACGGCCGCCTGGAACTGGCTGCGCACGGGCGAGCCGGGCGCGAGGCGCTGGGCCAGGCGATCGACCACCATGAACCCGACGTTGTGCCGGGTGTGCTGGTAGGTCGGGCCGGGATTGCCGAGGCCGATGATCACCTTCATTCCTTCTCCGCGCCCTCCTCGGCGGTCGGTTCTTCCTTCTTCTCGCCGATGATCTCGGGCTCCGCGCCCTCCGGCTCGACGACGGGGGCGGCGGCTTCTTCGGCGACGACGCTCACCTGGCAGATGACCTCATCGGGATCTTCATCGAGGTCGAGGCCGGCCGGCAACTTGACGTCGCGGGCGATAAGGAACTGCCCCGCCTCCAGCGCGGAAACGTCGATCTGGATCGCCTCCGAAGGCACGTCCGCCGCAAGGCAGGAGATGCCGATGCTGTCGCGTATGAGCCGGAGAATGGCCCCTTCGGTCTTGAGGCCGACCGGCCGGCCGATGAGTTTCACCGGCACGTGGACGCTGACTCGCTCGGTGAGGTCGATGCGGGTGAGGTCCACGTGAATGACGTTGGTGCCGAGGTGGTCGAACTGGAGTTCGTTCACGAGGCAGGTCTCGGCGCCGGCCCCCTGCACATCAATGGTGAAGACGCGCTGGCCGTGGTTGAGGTGCGTGAGCAGGTCCTTGCGATTGACGCTGACTGCGACGGGATCCTGCTGGTGGCCGTAGATCACTGCGGGCAATTCGCCGGCGGAGCGGAGGCGGCGGGCGTAGCGGCTGCCGAGCCGGTCGCGCTTCTTTGCCTGAACGGTTGGTGTCGTTGCCATGATGCGTGTTCCAATCTGATCCTGGATGGGGTGGAAGATGTGCCTGAACGGGCCGGCCCGGAATGCCGCCGGTCAGCGTTTGCTCCCGACGCGGTTGCGAAACAGGGCGGAGACCGAGACGTTGTGATGGATGCGGCGGATCGCCTCGCCGATGAGCGGCGCCACGGAGAGTTCGACGAGTTTGTGGGCGATGGGGCTGCAGCGCCCGTCGAGGGGAATCGAGTCTGTGAGAATGATGCGCTCGATGGGCGCTTCGGCGAGGCGCTCCAGCGCCAGGCCCACGAGCACGCCGTGCGTCGCCGCCACGATGACGCGCCGCGCGCCGCGGTCCATCACGACTCGGGCCGCCTCCGTGACGGTCCCTGCCGTGCTGATCATGTCGTCGATCATCAGCACCGTGCGATCGCGCACCTCGCCGACCATGTTGACCGCCTCGACCTGCTTGCCCGAGCGCCGGCGCTTGTCGATGATGGCCAGGTCGCCGCCGAGCACGTTGGCGAACATGTTGGCCACCTTCACGTTGCCGACGTCAGGCGAGACGAGCACGATCTCGCCGAGTTCCTCGCGCACCGACTGAAGGTACTCGACCACGACGGGCGCGGCCGTGAGATGGTCCACCGGAATGTCGAAGAAACCCTGGATCTGCGCCGCGTGCAGGTCGAGCGCGAGAACGCGGTTCGCTCCGGCCGTCGTGATGAGGTTGGCCACCAGTTTCGCAGTGATGGGGGTGCGGCCCTCATCCTTGCGATCCTGGCGGGCGTAGCCGAAGTAGGGCATGACCGCGGTGATGCGCCGCGCCGACGCACGCCGCAGACAGTCCATGTAGATCAGCAGTTCGACGAGATTGTCGTTCACCGGCCGGCAGGTGGAGAGCATCACGAAGCAGTCGCGCCCGCGCACGTCCTCGTCGATCTTCACGATGATCTCGCCATCGGGAAAGAGATCCGTCGTGCTCTGCCCCACGGGGATATCAAGATGCGCGCAGACCTTCTCGCCGAAGGCGCGGCTGGAGCGGCCCGCGAAGATCTTGAGCATGTTCGTGTCGGACTGGCTCAATGCACTGCTCCCTCGGCCAGACGTTTTGCGAGAATCGTTGAGACGAACTCCAACTGCTCGGCGGTGTTGATGCTGTGCACCTCGTCGGCACCGACCGCCTCGATCACTTCCACCGCGCGCCCCTCGCGGCGCAGAATGCCGCACACGTCGGTGAGGTAGTACTCCCCGCTCGCGTTCGCGTTGGTCAGCCGGCCCAGCGATGCGAAGAGCGCGGCGGCATCGAAGCAGTAGTAACTCGGGTTGATCTCGGTAAGGCGCCGCTCGTCCGCGGTGGCGTCCTTTTCCTCCACGATCCGCTCGAAGCGCCCGGCGGCATCGCGCACGATGCGGCCATAACCCGTCGGGTCGGCGATGCGAGCCGTCGCCAGCGTCGCCGCAGCCCCGCTTCGCCGGTGCGTCGCCACGAGGCGCCGCAGCGTCTCCGCCCGGATGAGCGGACCATCGCCCGCCAGCACGAGCACGTCGCCCGCGAAGCCGTGCAGCGCCGGCCCGGCCTGCATCACGGCATGACCCGTGCCCAGCGGCTGGGCCTGCTCCACGAACTCAACATCCGCCTGCCCGGCGAAGGCATCGCGCACCTTCTCGCCCTGGAACCCGACGACGAGGATGATCCGCCCACACCCCGCCGTCCGGCATGCGTCCACCACCCACTCGACCATCGGCCGGTCGCAGACGGGATGAAGCACCTTCACGAGGTCGGACTTCATGCGCTTGGAACGCCCCGCCGCGAGGATGATCGCGGCAAGGGGACGAGCGGACTGAGGCGGTGGAGCGGTGGGTAACATGGGTGAACGAACGTGAACGGAATCGCTGCGGTGATGCGCGGGACTCTCGTGGTCTTTCCTCCCCGGCACGGGAGTGGCGGGGCTTTGCCTCGAGATGCCTTGATGCCTTTCTCTCGCGCGCCTCGTGCCTCTCCGAGCAAAACAAACTGGCCCGCCTGGACTCGAACCAGGAAATACAGTACCAAAAACTGCTGTGTTGCCAATTACACCACGGGCCAGTGGCGGGCGATGGCAGATCGCTGGCGATGAGGCGGCGTCCCGGAAAGATGCTCCTGAAAGCGGCTCGCAGGCGGCACGAGTCGAACAACGCGAAATCGCGGCCTGCCGCAGCCACTGGCACGGACGCGCCAATGACGGACGGTGAAGTCCGCGGCCAAATCTCCCGTGGGCTGGAGGACCGACCGGCCGCGCCGCGGTCCCCCATGGATGGGCCAGGCCCCAAGCCAGCCCCATCCGGCCCCATGGTGGAGACGGACAAGTGTAGACGGAGGCCAATCGCGGTCAATGCAGGCCAAATCTCCTTGGAAGCGCCGCCGCGATGCACCATGCACCGCACATTGGGGCGGTCAGAACGGTGCGGCCTGAATACACTGAGAGAGTGCCATCGGTCTACATTGAGAGTTCGATTCCCAGTTATTACCACGAGACGCGCCGGAGCATTCAGGTGGCCGCATGGAAGGCGGCCACACGCCTGTGGTGGGATCGCCACCGCCACCGGTATGACCTGTGCACGTCGGTGCTGACCCTCAATGAGGTCGCCGCCGGACCACCGCGCAAGGCCGCCTTGATGCTTGCGATGCTCAACGAGGTTGAGGTACTCGACACTCTCCCGGGAACGGCCGAGGTGATCGACTTCTATGTGGCGCATCGGCTGATGCCTTCGGGCGCCGGGGGCGACGCGGGCCGCCTGGCATTCGCGTCGATGCACGCCGTGGACTTTCTGCTGACGTGGAACTGTGCACACCTGGCCAACGCGAACAAGTCCCGACATCTTCATGTCCTGAACGGACGCCTCGGCCTGAGTGTGCCAATCCTCACGACGCCACTAACTCTCATTCCGGAGAACGAGTTCGATGCCAAGGGCCACACCTCGGAACGATGAGGATCCGGTCGTGCGCGAGATCCGCGCCATTCGCGCGCGTTTCTGGAAGCAAGGCGGCGAGACAGGCGCCGGCTACCTGGCGCTCATGGAGGACATCGCCTCCCAGCGGAAGCGCCGGCAACGAGCCAAGTCAAGCCCCGGAGCGTCATCGCGCCGAAGGCCAAAGCGGGCGGGATGAGGCACCGTCCGTCGCGATCCACCTCCTGCCTCGATCTCAAAACCGGTATCCCATTAACGTCCAATAGTGCCAGTCGGCGACAGCCTCGCGAATACACTCGCTCTCCCCGCTGATCGGCTCGATCTGGCTCAGCGGGACGGCGAGTTCACGGTGCTGCCACTCGATCATCACGAACATCTCAGCGGCGCAATCCTCCTCATCGGGCAGGCCCGTCACCAGAACCTCCTCGCCGAGTCGCAGCGGAGAAGCCTTGCGCGAGGCAATGCACCGGGCGCGGAAGGGGAACTCCAGAGTGTTCTGGAGGTGGTAGAACCACCCCATCGCCTGCTCCCACGAGTCGTACGCATCGACGACGATCTCCATGGTGATTCGATGCTCGCGCTCCGGGTCGATTTCCGTTTTGCGACGGGTCATAGGGGGTCCCTCTCGTCTGGTATCTGCACTCAAGCGCGGCCGGCTGTCCGAAACACGTAGTTCAGATACGCCCTGTTGATCCTCGGCCGCAGGGCGTCAAACTCCGACATCGGAGCCAACCGGCCTCGATGGAAGAAAAAGGCGTCGTAGCCCAGTTCTCCGAGCAGGCGGAAGAGCGAACCCTCGCGCACCCGCCGATCGTGAATCTCGACGAGCAGGGCCGGCCGGTCGCGTTCGAGCAACTGGCGCCCGCCCTCGAAGACTGCCGTCTCGTGCCCTTCCACGTCGCACTTGATGAACGCGACGGGCGGGCCGGAGTTTGCCGCGACATACGCGTCGAGTGTGGTGATGGGCACTTCGAGTGTCTCCATCGCGTCGGCTGTGCCGGCCGCCGCGCGATGCGCGATGGCTCCGGTGGGATCCAGTCTCGCCCCGCCGCTGTGACCCGCCTCGCGCACCAGCCGAGTCCTCCCCGGCGCTGCGGAGAGGCCGCATGGCTCGATCGCGAGTCGTTCGAGATGAAATGACTGCTTCAAGCGGCCGAGGTGCGCCTGCAACTCCGGCTGCGGCTCGAAGGCGACCACCCGCCCCGACGGCCCGACGGCCCGGTGCATCCAGTACGAGTAGATGCCGCGATGCGCGCCGATGTCCACGGCCGTGCGCCCGGCCAGATCACACCGCCGCATGAAGGCCAGTTCATCGCGCTCCGAGCGCAGGCGGTAACGCCAGGCGCGATGGAGGTGGTGCAAGCGTTCGAGGAGGGGCAGATGATCGGACACGCGTCAGGATAGCCGGGGCTCGCCACAGGCGCTTCACCAAACCATGTTGACTCGGGTCGCTATCCTGTCGAAGCATGTACCGCTCCCTCGGCGACTTCCTCGACGCCCTCGATCGCGCCGGCGAACTCGTGCGCATCGCCGCGCCCGTCTCGCCGCTGCTGGAAATCACGGAGATCGCTGACCGGGTGAGCAAGTCGGCAGCGCCCTCCGTCGGCATCACCGGGCGCATCGTCGATCCCGATCACGCGGCTCTCGGCGGGCCGGCGCTGCTCTTCGAGAGCATCGAAGGCTCCGCCTCGCGCATCCCCGTCGCGATCAACCTCTTCGGCAGTTACCAGCGCATGGAGATGGCCCTGGGCTGCCACGACGCGGGCCACACGCCCGGCGGTTTCGAGGTGATCGCCGACCGCATCGCTTCGCTCGTGCGCCCCGAGCCGCCGTCGGGCTGGCGCGACCTGCTGGGCAAGGCTGCGGAGTTCGCCCCCCTGCTGCGCACGCCGCCGAAGGTCGTCCGACGCGGCGCGTGTCAGGAGGTCGTCAGGACGGGTAGCGCGATCAACCTGCTCGACCTGCCGATCAACAAGTGCTGGCCGCTCGACGGCGATCTGGCCGCCGTCGGCTGGCCGACGCCCGCCGATCAGCCCGACACGAGCGCAGGTCAGGGGCGGTTCATCACCTTCGCCGGCATGTACACGATCCACGCCGATGACGCCGGCAGGAGCAAGCCGCCGAGCCGCAACATCGGCATGTACCGCGCGCAGGTCATCGACCGCACGCGCCTCATCATGCACTGGCACATGCACCACGACGGCGCGCGGCACTGGCGCTCGTGGAAGCGCCTCGGCCAACCGATGCCCATCGCCATCGCCTTCGGCGGCGAGAGCGTGCTCCCCTACGCCGCGACCTGCCCCCTGCCTCCGGGCATCAGCGAACTGCTCATGGCGGGGTTTCTCAATCGACGCGGCATCCGCCTCGTGCGCTGCAAGTCGGTCCCGCTGCACGTGCCCGCCAATGCAGAGATCGTCATCGAGGGCTGGGTCTCGACGCAGGCGGGCGGCGTCGGCTATGACCCGCGCACCACCGGCGAGCCGCTCGGCCCCGGCGCGGCCCTCGAAGGGCCCTTCGGCGATCACACCGGGTACTACTCACTGCCCGACCGCTATCCGATCGTCGAGGTTTCCGCGATCACGCACCGCCGCAAGCCCGTCTATCCGACGACGATCGTCGGCCTGCCGCCGCAGGAGGACTACTACCTCGGCAAGGCGACGGAGCGCATCATGCTGCCGCTTCTTCGCACGCTGATTCCCGACATCATCGACTACGACCTGCCGATGTTCGGCGCCTTTCACAACTGCGCCTTCGTGAAGGTCCGCAAGGAGTATCCGCTCCAGGCGCGGCGGGTCATGCACGCGATCTGGGGCGCGGGGCAGATGGCGTGGACGAAGTTCATCATCGTCGTCGATGAGGATGTGAACGTGCATCGGCGCGATGAAGTGCTCGAAGCGGTATTCCGCAACGCCCACTTCGGCCGCGACCTGGAACTCGTCAACGGCCCGCTGGACATTCTCGACCACGCCGCGCCGCGCCTCGGGGCCGGGCACAAACTCGGCATCGACGCGACGCGCAAGGTGCGCGGCGAGGAGGTCAATGGGATCGCGTTCGATGCGCCGATCGCTTCGCCGATGCCGGAGGTAAGCGAGTTGTACTGCGACGGTGGATCCACGACAATGTTTGCTCCGGAGTTCGGGCGCGGGCGCTGCGCGTTCGTGCAACTGGAGGCGGGGTCGAAAGGGCGCGGGCGCGGTGCACTCGAACAGTTCGTCGATCAGATCGAATCCGCGAAGCCGCAAGCGGCCGGCGCGAGACCGCAAGCGGGCACGTGGGAGTTCATTATCCTGATTGACAATGATGCGGACGTGCGCGACGTGGATGCGGTGCTCTTCCGCTGGTGCGCGAACACCGATCCCGGGCGCGACATGATCC
>JBDIVQ010000054.1:0-21838 GCA_039794345.1 Phycisphaerae bacterium
TGCGCGAGGGATCGACCGGGCCGTCGAGGGCGAAGCGGTAGGTTGTCGCGTTGACGAGTTCGAAGCGCGCGGGGATGGTGCTGCGGCTTGTGAGATCGCCCCCACCCCGGCCCTCCCCCGCAGAGCCGGGGGAGGGAGTGAAATCCGCATCCTCCTGCCACACCATCGGCGCGGAGTCCATCAAGGTGCCGAAGGTCGTTTTGATCCGCAGGTCGCCGCTGTCATCAACGCACAGCGAGTCAATTCCGTCGTAGGCGATGCGGATCTGGTTCCAGTCCGCGCCGGGGGCGACGTGGAACTCGTACTTGAGCACGCCGTCGTCGTTGCCGCAGATGAGCAGGTCCACGCCGTCGTAGAGATTCTCGTAGATGATCGCGGCGAACGACGGCACGTTGCTCGCCCAGCGCGATTCATCATCGCCGATGTAGTAGTTGAACTTCGCCGCCTGCGCCTGCGCGCCGCGCGGCGTCGCGGGATTGCTGCCCGGGAATGTCACGGTGAGTGTGAGGTGTTCGTAATCGACTGCCTCGCTCGACGAGCCGCGCCCGTGAGGAAGCGGGTCGGCATCGTCAGGAAACGGAACGCCTCGCTCACGCGTCGGGCTCGCTTCGGGCGCGATGGAACGTTCGTACGGGGGGGACGCCCATGCTCCGGCTTCGTACGGGCGGGACGCCCATGCTCCTTCATCCGGAATTCCTCGCTCACGCGTCGGGCTCGCTTGCGACGACTCGCGCGCGAGATGCATCGTGAACGACGACTCGCGAAACGCGATGTCCAGGCCGCGCGTCTTGAAGCCGTACTCGACCGATGCATCGCTCCATTGCCCCTGGTTCTCGACGAAGTAGACACCGCGCAGGCCGAGGGACATGACCTCGGCTGTCGGCGTCTGGCGCGCGGCGGCGAACGCGGTGAGCGACGCAAAGGCGACAGCCGCGATTCCAACCATTCCAGTGCTGCGGTGCATCATGGTGCTGATCCTTCCTCGGTTGTGCGCCCCTGTGCAGCGGGGCATCAGGCCGTCGCAGGGCGGGCTGCCTTCGAGCAGTGTGGCGACGACCAGCACAGCATACCGCGCTTCCGTTGCCGCCGCAAGGTAAAAAGCACATGGTCTACTGAAAAACTCGCAAAAAGTGCAAAAAGCGCGGGCCGGCCGGCCCCCGGCGGGCGGCGAAGATCCTCGCACTCCGCCCGGGCCGGCCGACACGCCGGCGACGGGACGTCGCCACTGCGTTCAACGCCGGTGCGTCAGGGCTGGCAGTAGCACGACGAGGTCGGCTTGACGTCGGCGCGGGTCCAGGCGGCGGCGAGTTTCATCGCCGCTTCCTCCGCAGCGCGGTCCTTGCCCTGCGCGGCCAGGGCCTTCTCGAGGCCGATGAGCGACCAGCCGTTGTTGCGGTGCCTGGCGAGGTCGGCGCGGTAGACCTCCTCGGCTTCGCTGTAGCGGCCGTCGGCCATGAGCAGCGCCCCGAGCGCGTGTCGGACGGGCTGCATCCAGCCGGGCGGCTCGTCGTAGACGAGATCATCTTCCATGGCGACCGCCTCGCGGAGCAGCGCGAAGGCGCGATCGCGCTGCCCTTCGCGGAAGAGCATCTCGCCGAGCATCATCTTGCGCGCCAGCGGCAGGATGACGCTCGCCGGATTCTGCCCGATGAACCACTCGTCGGTGATCTTCGCAGCGAGGTCGTCGAAGGCCTTGATCTCCCGCTCCGCCTCGGCGGTGCGGCCGAGCGCCGAGAGGGCCACGCAGCGCGCGTAGCGGCGCATGGCGCGGCTGACGAGGCGGAAGTCCTCCGGCTCAGGCTCGCGCAGAATGTCCTCCCACTTGCCGAAGCGGATCATGACGTGCAGAGCCGTCGGCATCAGGCCGTCCGCGATCGCGGCGTACTCGCGGATGAAGTCCTTGGGGACTTTCTTCTCCATGCGGCGGGCGGCGGCGATGGCCGTCTCGTAGCGCCCTTCCATCATCGCCGAGTACGCGAGGAAGTGGATGTTGTGCGTGTAGTAGAGGACATAGAAGTGAGGCGTGGGCGCCAGTTCGAAGTAGCGCTCGTCCGCGGCGATCGCCCGTTCATTGGCGTCGGCGGAGTCGGCGTAGCGCCCGGTGCGGACAAAGATGTGCGAGGGCATGTGGACGAGATGCCCTGAGCCGGGCACGAGCGTCGTGAGGCGCTCGGCCGCCGCCGTCGCCCGGTCGGGATCGGGCGAGGCCTCGACGGCGTGGATGTAGAAGTGCGTCGCCCCGGGGTGATTCGGGTTGATCTCGAGAACGCGCTCGAGGGCAGCGACGACGTCGAGCGTGCGCCCCTTGGGCTGGCCGGAGTTCGTCCACAGATCCCACGGCTGGAGATTCATAAGCGACTCGGCGAAGAGGGCGCCGACGTCGGCGTCGTTGGGGTACTTCTTCCACGCCTGCTCCATCGCGGCGGCATAGGCCTCGTCGAGCGGGCGCCGGTTCTCCGGAGCCGGCCACTCGTAGCGCTTCGCCAGGGCGTCGATGAGCACCTGCTCGACCGGCGCGGCAAAGTGGCGGCGCTTGACGGCCTCCTGCGTCGCCTCGTGGGCGAGGCGGGACTGCTCCTCGGTCATGACGGGGTTGTTGATGTGCAGGCCGTAGGCATAGCCGATGCCCCACCACGCCATGGCGCAGTCGGGATCGACCTCGGCGGCCTTGCGGAAGGTGCGGATCGCTTCGTCGTGGTTGAAGCCGTAGAGCAGTTGCAGGCCCTGGTCGAACCACCTCTGGGCCTCGGGCGAAGCGGTGCGGATCTCGCGGTGATAGCCGGCGTAGCCCTCGTAGAAGCGGGCGCGGGCCGCGGTCAGATCATCGTCGGGGGCGGCGTGGTCGCTGGTGGCGCAGCCGCTGGCGAGCAATGAAGCGCTGAGTATCGCAGCGAAAAAAGGACGAATCTGTCGGTTCATAGACATGGCCGATACCTCCTTCCGGTTAGGGATTGGCATCTTTGCTGCTTCATCGCTCAAGGCAAGGCAAGGAGGCGGCGGCGGGTTGTCGCAGCGCCGACTTGCCTCAGCCCGGCATCGCGGCCGTGCTCACAATGAGCGTGACGGGCCCGTCGTTGATGAGTTCGACGGACATCATCGCGCGAAAGAGGCCGGTGCGCGTCGGTACGCCCTCGACCTGCTGCAACCGCGTCACGAAGTGCTCATAGAGCGCCTCGGCCGCTTCGGGCGGAGCCGCGCGATCGAAACTCGGGCGGTTGCCCTTGCGGCAGTCGCCCGCGAGTGTGAACTGGCTGACGACCAGCGCCGCCCCCGCGACGTCGATCACGGAGCGGTTCATCAGGCCCGCCTCATCGCCGAAGATGCGCAGCCGGGCGCACTTGCCCGCGAGCCAGTCCGCCTGTGCTTCGCCGTCGCCCTTCTCGACGCCGAGGAGGATCAGCAGGCCCGGGCCGATCGCCGCGTGATGCTCCGGCTCCGCCACGGAGACGGAGGCACGGCTGACGCGCTGCACCACGGCGATCATGGGCAGAGCGTATCTGAGGATGGCGAGTTGTCCAGCGCGGCTGTCTGCGCACCGCCGAGTCGGCCCTCGCGCGCGGGCTGCGGTCCGCACGCCAGCGCCGCTAGGATTCAGCACCATGACGCCTTCGCTCAGGTCGCTGCTCTTCTCGGCGCCGTTTGACGCGAGCGGTGCGGCCGCGTGGATCGAGCCTGACTGCATCATCATCGACGACGTCCATGGGCCGGCGGCGCTGCGACTGCTCGCGGAGCACTTCGAGGCCTGGCGCGGTCCCCGGCGGCCGGAGCGGGTCCGGGTCGTTTCCACCGTCGATCCGCAGAGCGCACCGCCCGACCGAGCGGCAGCGCACGCGCTGCTGCGCGAGTTCGCCCGCGAGCACGCTCTGACGTTCGTGCACGAAGCGGGCTCGTGCGAAGAAGGGTGCAGCACGACGCTCGACTGGCAGGCCGGCAGCGTCATCGCTTCGGCGAGGCGGCCGGACGCGGCGGCGGCGGCGCTCGGGTGCATTACGCTGCCCGCCCAGGCGCTCGACCTCGCCGGATTGCTCGCCACCGGCCGCATGTGGGCGCAGCGCCCTCCCATGCAGCGCTTCCGCCTCGACGGCTCGCTGCGCGAGGGACGCACGGCGCATGACGTCGCGATCCTCCTGCGGCCCCGGATGGTCAGCGAGGCCTGGGCGGCGATCGACTGGCCGACGGCGCCCGATAATGCGATGAAGCGCGCGCTCTGCGCCCTGCTTCTGAGCGAGTCCCCGGCGGAGACGGTCCTGCTGTGCGATGGGAACGACTTGTCCGCGCCGATCGACTGCACGCTGCGCCTTGAGGAGATCGACCCGATGCTCGGCGAAGGCGAGCGGTCGCGTCCGGCGCGGGAGATCGAGCCAACCGACGTCGATCGGGTTTACATCGGCTCATGCACGACCGGCTCAGTGGCGGATCTGCGACTCGCGGCCGAGGTGCTCTCCGGCGGGCGCGTCCACGTGCCGACGGTGATCGCCCCGGCTTCGGCGCGCGACGTTGCCCTGCTCAAGGAAGAGACGCTTTCCGAAGGCGGGCCGAGCCTGGCAAAGGTGTTTCAGGAAGCGGGATGCGACCTCGGTCTGCCGGGGTGTGCTGCGTGCGTCAACGCCCTGGGCGACGTGCAGCAGCGCGGGGGGAGCGGCGAGACGCTCACCGTCGTCGCCACCGCCGTCGCGAACGTGGCCACGCGGCGCGTGGCGCGCGTCCTGACGGCCAGCCCGATCACGGCGGCGCAGATCGCGCTGCGCGGCCGGTTGTGAGTTGTCCATTCTCCCGCTCGTCCGCCCCCGCATCCACGATCGGCGGCGCGGCACGCGATGCGATCCGGACGGCCGCGGCTCGAACGCAGGGCGAAGCAGAATGACAGGCCGCGGATCGCCAGGCGACCCGCGGCCGGAATGAACGAGACGGCCTCCGTCCGCGTCAGGCGACCTTGACGCGGCGTTTGCGGCCGACGGTGCGCTGGTCGCTCCTGGCGCGGCGGGTTTTCTCCTCGACGAGGAGGCTGACGATGTCGCGCAGATCGGGGACGTAGAGATCGGCGCCGATTTCCTCGGCCAGCCCTTCCGCGCGGCCGTAGACACCGCCCCCGACGACAATCTGCATCTCGGGGCAGACATTGAGTTCGTGCAGTTCGTCGATGATGCGGCGGATTTCGGGCAGGTCCTTCGCCGCCGAACTGAAGAGCAGGAGGATGTCGGGCCGGTCCTCGCCGACGCGGGCCATGATCTCATCGAAGGGGACGCCGCCGCCGGCGAAAGCGACTTCGAAGCCTCCGGCTTCAATCAGATCGACGGCCATCGACGCGGCGAGTTCATCCTGCTCCGTCCCTCCGCAGGCGACGAGAATGCGCCGGCCGTTCGCCGGCCGCCGGGTCAGCCGCAGCTGCGCCTGGTCGGCGAGCGAGCGCATGAGGCGCGTCGCAAAGTGATGCGAGAGCGCCGAGAGTTGGTCGGCGCGGAAGAGTTTCTGAACGAGGCCGAGCGTCGGCCAGAAGATCTCCGAGAGGAGTTCCTCCGCGGCGACGCCCATCTCGATGGTCTCGTTCACGATGTTTCGCGCGCCGTTCCGGTCGCCGCAGATGAGGGCCTGAAAGAGCCGCTCGATCAACACTTCCTTATTCACTGCCGCATCTCCTGTGTAGAGGTGGCGCCCGCCCCACCGGCATGGCGCTCCCGGCCCGTCGGCATCGATCTCCTTCGTCCGATGCGGTGCCGGGCTGGAGCATGGTTCATCGACCGGAGCGCCCTCCGCCCACGACCGCCGGAAAGTGTGTCCGGTAACAGCGCCGAGGCCGTCCGGCCGCGAGGCTCGTCAGCCGGCCTGGCTGACCCGGCCGAGGTACGCCGTGCACACACCCATGGTCATGGGATGCGCCGTGACGCCGGAAAAACCAGCGCGGCTGATCATCTCCATCATCTCTGCGGGGGAAACGAAGGTGTCCACGGAGCGAGGAAGATACTTATAGGCCCCGGTGCGGTCGCGGCTGATCCACGTTGCGGTGCGCGGCATGACGGCGTGAGCGTAGAAGCGGTAGAGCATCCGCATGACGGGGTTGGGGGGCGTCGTGAACTCGAGAATGACCAGCCGCCCACCGCCGCGCAGGATTCGCCGGAATTCGCGCAGCGCCCGCAGGGGCTCAGCCACGTTGCGGATGCCGAAGGCGATGGAGACGATGTCGCAGCAGGCGTCGGGGAGATCGAGGTGCATGGCGTCGCCGACGCGGAACTCGGGCGCGGCGGGGAAGACGTGCCTCGCCGCCTTTTCCTGCGCGAGGCGGACCATGCGCGGCACGAAGTCGATGCCGATCACCTTCGCTGCCCCGCCGCGCGCAAAGGCGAGCGCGAGGTCGCCCGTGCCGCAGGCGACATCGACCACGACATCCTCCCCGGCGTTGACCTGCGCGAGGCGCACGGCCTTGCGCCTCCACGCCTGGTCGCGCCACAGCGAGTGCAGCCGGTTGTTGAGGTCGTAACTCTCCGCGATGGCGTCGAACATCGCGTTGATGCGCTGCGCCTTGTCCGCCTCGGAATGCGGATCGGCGAGATGCGTCTCATCCCAGGCGAGAGGCTCGGAGGATTTTCCCGTGGTCGTGGTCAACGCGCAAATCATAGTGCCCCTCACGTTCCCGCAGAGGGCGCCAATGGGCCCGCCCCGTCCCGAATTGCATGCTTAGAATCATGTGACTCATGAATGGGAGGATGACATGCGCGTTTCAGCACTGATCCTGTCACTGGCAATCGCCGCGGCGCTGCCCCTGGCCGGCTGCCGCACCAACGAGGCCACGGGCCGCTCGCAACTCATCGTTCTCTCCGCCGAGCAGGAGATTTCGCTCGGCGAGGAGGCAATGCCGGATCTGATCAAAGAGTACGGCGGCGAAGTGTCCGACACGGTCCTGCGCGAATACGTGCGTGAGGTCGGCGAGAGCCTTAAGCAGCATACGGAGGCGAAGAACCCCGACCTGCCGTGGAAGTTCACGCTTCTCGACAGCGACGTCATTAACGCTTTCGCCCTGCCGGGCGGCAAGGTCTTCATGTCGCGCGGCCTGATGACGCGCATGACCAACGAGGCGCAACTCGCCGGCGTCCTCGGGCACGAGATCGGGCACGTCACGGCCCAGCACGTCAATGAGCGCATCAGCCAGGCGATCACGCTTCAGGTCGGCGTCGTCGCCGCCGGCCTCGGCACGCGCAAGAGCGAGAGCCCGCTGGCGCGCTACGTCCCCCTCGTCGTCGGCGTCGGCGGGCAGGGGTTCCTCCTCAAGTTCAGCCGCGATCAGGAGAGCGAGGCGGACCATCTGGGGATGCGCTACATGGCCCGCGCGGGGTACCACCCTCGCGCCCAGATGCAGGTCATGCAGATCCTCGACGACGCGATGAAGGAAGGGGGCGGTGCGCAGGCCCCCGAGTTCCTCAGCACCCACCCCTATCCTGAAACGCGCATCGCCCGCATCCGCGACAACCTGCGCAGCATCTACTCCAACGCCGACAGCAACCCCAACCTCGACTTTCACGAGGAGCGCTTCCAGCGTATCGCTCGGCCGCGACTTGACGCGATCGAGGCGGAGAAGCGCAAGGCGATGGGAATTGAGGCGCGCGAGGATGCCTTGCTCGCCGCGCTGCTCGCCCACCCGCAGGCGTGGTGCGCCCATTGCCAGGCCAGGTAGAACGGGCCCGGTGCGCTGCCGGCCCCCAGATGAGATTCAGGAAACTCGGCCCGGCGACTGAACGTGCGCGCATGGCACACGACAAGGCAGGGTGCGCGCCGAATGGCCGGGCGCACCGAGCCTTGTCCCGAACGGCAAGTGTTCCGGCCGTGCGGACGCATATGAAGCGCCATCGATCCGGCGCCCGCACTCACGCATTGGGCCTGGTTCCGCCGGGCGAGCGGATGGCGGCGAACTTCCGCCACGCGATCCACAGCACGGCGGCGGCGATGGTCCACCAGATCAGTCCGCCGAGCAGCGTTGACGCGATCCAGGCGATGGAGTCGGCCAGGCCGGTGATGCCGTTCTCCCATGCGGACTTCATCACGCGCGCGAAGTAGACGGCCAGGCCCTGGTCCTTTGGCGCTTCCGGCGGCTTGCCCTCGTGGCGGATGATGACGAGCACCGTCGCCAGCGAGACGAGGCGCGAGAGGTGGTTCTGCTGCGCCTGGAGGCGCTCGATCTGCTCGCGGACGTCTCCGATGTGGGTGCGCAGTTCGAGAACATCCTTGAGTTCAGCGTCCTGCCGCGTTTCGAGCAGGTGCAGGAGTTCCTGCTCGATGCGCCGCTCGTTGGCGAGGCGCGCTTCGAGATCAACAACCTGGGCGGTGACGTCTTCGCCGGAGAATTGCTGGGAGAGGACGGTTCCGATCTCGCGCAGGGCGTTGAGGACTTCGCTGACGCGGCCCGCGGAGACGCGCAGCGTGAGATCGGCCTGCATCTGCTCGCCCTCGCCTGAGATGGCGGAGTTCTCGATGTACTCGGCTCCGACCTCGCTGACGAGCATCTGCGTCTTGACGAAGGCGGCGCGGACATCGGCGGTGCGCAACTCGACGGAGGCCTTGCGAACGACCTGGCGCTGAGCGGGCTCTTGCGCGCCGCCCGCGCTTATGCCTGAAACTGCGCCATCGACGTTGAGTGCGGGTGACTTGTCGAACATCCGGCCCAGCACCGGAACGTCGCCGAGCATGGGAGTTCGTGCCGACGACGCGGGAGCGTCTGTGAGCGACTTGAAGCGATAGGCATCGGCGGGAGGCGAAGAGTCCATCGCATGCTGGGCGCTGCGGGCTCGCGACATCGACCCGTCCAGAGCCAGAATCCCGATCGTTACGCCGAAGATCAGCAGCGCCGCGGCACTGAGCCATGGACGGGAACGCGTAAACCACTGCCGAACCGGCGATGCGGACGCGGATGCGGCCCGCGCCTGCGCCAGCGCCCGCCGCCAGAGTTGCGGCGTTTCGCCGGGGTAGCGCGACATTTCGGCCAGTTCGCGTTCGAGTTCAATCGGAGTGACTTCGGTCATGGTCTGACCTCGCTTTCGAGTATCGCACGCAACTCCGTGAGGGCGGCGTGGAGGCGCGACTTGAGCGTGCCGACAGGAATTCGCAGCACCTCCGCCGCCGCCGGGTGCGCCATGCCGTTCTGATAGCACAGCAGCAGAACGGCCCGGGTGTCGAGCGGCAGCGCCTGTACGGCCGCGTGAATGCGGCAGCGGCGTTCATCGGCCTCCAGTCCGCGCGCGGCGCCGGCCGGAGCATCCGCCTTCGCCTCGACCGCGCTGCGGCGCTTCGCCTGCGCGAGCAGGTCTTTGCAGCAGTTGAGCGTGATGCGGTAGAGCCAGGTCTTCACGGCGGATTCTCGGCGGAACTTCGCCGCGCTGCGGATCACGCGGATCCATGTCTCCTGCACGGCGTCACAGGCGAGCGACCGGTCGCCGCCGAGGAGGCCGAACGCCAGGCCGAGCAGGTGCGGCTCGTGGCGAGCCGCGAGTTGGCCAAGGGCCGCGTCGTCGCCGCGGGCGAAGGCCTCGAGCAGTTGCTCATCGCTCTGGTCGGTTGGCGTCATGCGTCGTGTCGCTCTGCCCATTGGACGGCCGCGGGGTCGGCTCGGTTCAGGAATCCGACGTTGAACAAGTCACATTTGGTTAACGCTCCATCCCTCCGCTTCTTTGCCGGCGGGACGGCTCGCCGGCTTGAACGGGGCCTGGGGCCGGGGGCGTCGGCGCGACTCGGCGGAGACGTGGCGCGACCTGCGCCGAAGTGCCGGGCCGCTGCCGAGCCTTGTCCCGACCTACGGGCGCGGGAGCGACTGACGCAGGAAGCGCATCCAGTTCTCGAACTGAAAGCCCTTCACCTGATCCTCGCTCCAGCCGCGCGCCTGGAGCGCTTCAGTCAGGCGCGGCAGATCGCGCGGGGAGTTGATGCCCTCGGGCAGTCGATCGGCGCCGAAGCCGCCGTCCATGTCGCTGCCGAGCGCCACGACGTCGTTGCGGCCGGTGAGTTCGACGATGCGCTCGACGTGCGAGATCGTCTCTTCGATCGTCGCGCGGCGCTTTTCTCCCTGCGGCGAGAGAAAGAGACTGAAGAGGTTCAGGCCGATGACTCCGCCCCGCTCGCCGATCGCGCGGATGAGGTCGTCGGGCAGGTTGCGCTGACTGTGCCCCAGCGCCAGGGCGCGGCAGTTCGAGTGACTCGCGATCACCGGCCTGCGAGCGAGATCGAGCAGTTGCCACGCCGCCTCATCGGCAAGGTGCGACAGGTCGTGGATCACGCCCAGTTGATCGAGCACCCGCACGAGGACGCGGCCGGCGGGAGTCAGGGGCCCCGGCGCGGCATTGCCGCCTGCGTAGCGCGTCCCGCGCGCCCATGTCAGCCCGACGACCCGCACGCCCCGGTCGAACCACCACTCCGCCTCGTCCGGAGTCCGGATCGGATCCGCCCCTTCCATGAGGAGGATCGCCACCGCACCGTCCTGCGGCGATTCGATCTCACAAGAGGAGCGGGCGAGGCGGAGAGCGCCCGTCTCGGCGAGACTGGAATAGACGCGGTGCTGAGCGCGGGCGGCATCGTGGGCGGCATCGCTGTCGATGGTCGCATAGCCGCACGGTCCGTCGGTGCCGAGTCCGGTGTAGAGGGTGGCGAGGAATCGGGAAACGGCCCCTTCTCGCAGGCTCGCGAGGGTGATGGAGGGGGGCTGGGGCGGGCCGACCGCCTCCACCAGAGGCACTCGCAAATCGCGTCCTTCCAACGCCATACATGCCAGATCAAGGTGGCCGTCAAACCAGGAGTTGGTGGTCGCGGACATGAGAAGACAGGCCGTGGCGGGGGGGGGAGGGTCGGAGTCCGGCGGCCCGGACGGGCTGCTGACAACGATAGAACCTGTTGCGAACGAAAGTTGCCGAATTCGGAGTGATCGCCTAGATTTAGGTACAAGGGTCGATGTGAGCGTGGGAAGGACGCTCGACCCGCAACCAGGCACTTCGCCCGGTGGTCAAGTTACGGTGTGACGGCTGGTTGTGCTCTTCGCCGCAGCGCACGCGATCTGCGGCGGGCGGCCACGGCCTGATGAACCCTGTTGCAGCGGGAGCGCCGCCCCGGCTGAGTGGGACGGCGCCCCTTATCCCCGACGATTCGTTCCGACGAGATGATTCTGAATGAGGGTCCGAGAGACAGACTGAGATGAGCCCGCCTTTCGGGGCCCAACCGATTCTCGTCATGCTGCACAGGTCGTGAGATCAGGCGACCGAAGACCGGCTGCACCTGTGACCACCGGGCGTCATACCGGCGCGCTGTCGTCCGCCCCTGTCGGCGGCGACACGCCGGCGGAAAGGACTCACGGTGGCACTCATCACCTGGACACTTGCGGAGATCGGCGCCGGTGCGCTTCTCGGAAGCGCCGCCGCCGCCCTGGCCGTCGGGATCGGACTCGGCGTCGCCGCCATCCAGATTTTCACGCGCAACACCATCCGGGCGGCGCGCGACGAGGCTCGGCGCATCGCCGAGAATGCCCAGCGCGACGCGGAAACCGCCAAAGAGAAGATCATCCTCGAGGCGGAGCGGAAGACAATCGAGCGCCGCCAGCAACTCGACGCGGAGATCAACAAGACCCGCGAGGAACTGCGCGACCAGGAGCGGCGCCTCGTCAAGCGCGAGGACCTGCTGGACCGCAAACTGGAGACTCTGGACGTCAAGGAACGCCACCTGGATGAGCGGGCCAAGGCGATCGATCGGCAGGAGAAGGCCGCCGCCGAGACGGTTCGACGGACGGAAGAGGTGCTCGAGGAGCAGAAGAGCCTCCTGTCGCAACTCTCCGGCCTGACGCGCGAGCAGGCCCGGGAGATGCTCCTGCAGCGCATCGAGGACGAGTGCCGCCAGGAGGTCAACCAGATCGCCCTGAAGCGCTACGCCGAACTGGAGGAAGGGGCGCGCTCCAAGGCGCAGGAAGTGCTGCTCATGGCGATTCAGCGCTACGCCGGCGAGTTCACGACCGAGACGACGGTGCGCAGCGTCGCCATTCCTTCAGACGACATGAAGGGACGGATCATCGGCCGCGAGGGCCGCAACATCCGCGCCATCGAGCGGGCCACGGGCGTGGACGTGCTCGTGGACGACACGCCGGGCGTCATCAGCGTCTCGTGCTTCGACAAGGTGCGCCAGACCATCGCGGTCGAGTCGCTCCAGAAACTGCTCGAGGACGGGCGCATTCACCCGACGCGCATCGATGAGATCGTCGCTTCCGTGCAAAAGGACGTCGAGGAGCGCATTGTGCGCTACGGCCGGGACGCGGTGAACGAAGTCAAACTCGGGGGACTGCACCCCAAGATCGTCGAGGCGATGGGCAAACTGCACTTCCGCACCTCCTACGGGCAGAACATGCTCAGGCACTCGATCGAGGTGGCGTTCCTCTGCCAGATCATCGCCGATCAACTCGGCCTCGACGGCGAGGTGGCGCGGCGGGCGGGCTTCCTCCACGACATCGGCAAGGCGATGGACCACGAGCAGCAGGGCACGCACCCCAAACTCGGCATGGACTTCTGCCGCAAGTACGGCGAGCGCGAGGAAGTGCTCAACGCGGTGGGCGGGCACCACGGCGACATCCCCGCGACGACGCCCTATACGCCGATCGTCATGGCCGCCGACGCCGTGAGCGGCGCCCGCCCCGGCGCCCGGCGCGATTCGATGGAGCAGTACATCCAGCGCCTTCAGCAACTCGAGGACATCGCCAAGGCGAACGAGGGCGTGGCAGAGGCGTACGCCATCCAGGCCGGCCGCGAGGTGCGCGTCATCGTGGATGCGCAGAAGGTCAGCGACTCCGACGCTTTCGGCATTGCGCGCAACATTGCGCAGCGCGTCTCCGCCGAAATGACCTTCCCCGGCGAGATCAGGGTCACCGTCCTGCGCGAGACCCGCGCCATCGAATACGCGACGTAGGATGCCCGGCGCCGCGCCGCCTCAAGACGCGCGAGAAGGGTGCTTCATGCGGCTGATCGAACGGCATCGAAAGGCGGCGATCTGGGCGGGCGGACTCACCCTGCTCACGCTCGCCGCGGCCATCACGCTGCACTTTCTCCCGCCCGAGCCCCCTGCCTCACTCATCTGGTTTGCCGTCGCCAGCGTCATCACAGCCGGCGCCTTCCTCTACGACAAGCAGGTGAGCGCCCGCAACGATCCCGGGCGGCGCATCCCTGAACTGGCTCTTCTCTGGATGTGCCTCATCGGCGGGAGTCTCGGCGGGATCGTCGTGATGCTCGGCCGTCGGCACAAGACCATCGATCCGCAGTTTCGCTTCGTACTCGGCATCATCGTCGGCGTCCAGATCGGAGCGCTGCTCTTCTGGGTCTGGAGCCGCCTGACCGGAACCGCCTGAGCACCGGGAGCCCATCGCCATGAGCAGCACCCCCCCGACGGCAACGCGCCTCGAACTCGCCGACCCGCAGGGCTACATCCGCCGCCAGGTCGGGCTCGTCGGAGACCGCCATCCGCTCGAAGTCCTCGCGCAGACGCCCGAGGCGATTGACCGGCTCATCAAGGGGCGCGACGCCGCCGTCCTCCAGCGCCGTCCTTTCGAGGGCAAGTGGACGCCCGGCGAGATCATCGGCCACCTCATTGACGTGGAGTGGACCTACGGCTTTCGCGCCCGCATGATCCTCGCCCACGATCGACCGGTGCTGCTCGGCATGGACCAGGATCTCTGGGTGGCGGCGCAGCGCTACCGCGCGCGTTCAACCGCGGACCTTGCGAAGTCGTTTCGCGCCCTGCGCGATGTCAACCTCGACTTCTGGAGAGCGCTCACGGAACTGGAACTGGATCGCTGCGGCCAGCACGCGGAGCGCGGCGAAGAGTCGCTGCGCCACATTCGCGTCCTCCTGGCGGGCCACGACCTCTGGCATCTCGACCAGTTGAAGCGGTATATCGAAGCGGCGGCGCAGATGAGTTGAGATGGCCTCTGAGCCGACGCCGCGAACGACCGGGCGGAGGTCGTGACCCCGCGGCGACGGCGCTTACTCGTCCACGTATTCCCAGACGACGACATCGACGCGCTTGCGCCCCCACTGCCGCGCGATTTCGTGCGTCGGGTAGAGCACATCGAGGCGGTTGCCCTTGATGGCCCCGCCGCGGTCGAGCACCGGCGTCGGCAGGTTGTCGTTGTAGCCGGGCACGCTCAGGAGCGTGCCGAACTTGAACCGCTTGTCGGCGGCGATGAGTTTCCCGCCGTTGGTCATGACGGAGTACCCGCTCGCCGTGATCCCGTCGTCAAAGGGAGCGCAACTCCGCCAATCGGGGCTGTAGGCGGTCACAATCATGCTGATGGTCTTGACGGGTCGGATCGGCCGGCCGTCGAAGTAGCGGATGTCGGACGGCCGGGCGTCTACGGGGCGCTCTTCGAGGACGGTGAGTTCGGGCGCGGCGGTCGATTCCGCCGTCACCGCGAGAGGCGCGGCGGGCGAGGGAGCGGCAAGCGGCACCGATCCCGTGCGCGCGACCTGTATGAGTCCGGTGTGGGCGCCGGTCCGGCCGCCCTGGAAAGCGAGCAGCCCCGCCCCGACGCCGACAAAAGCTGTCAGGGCGCAGATGGCGGGAAGCACCACTCCCGCGGCATGGGTGGACTGACGGCGCAGCCAGGGCTTGAGTCTTGTCTTCACTTGTTGTCACTCCGTTTGCCAACCAGCGGTCAGGGCCGATCCCATCCATGGGCGGCGAGAACCACACCGGTCCGTCGGTGAGTGACCAAGACTACCACGACTCGATCAACAGGCCAGAAAACACGGGTGAAACCACGTTCGATCAGGGCCGGCTGAAACGCCTGCAACGACTCTAACGAATGGGAAATGTACCGCCGTCAACAGCACGAGGCAAGCGGTCACTTTCAACAGGACCGCCGCGAGTTATCGGAATACGCACAAATCGTTGCCGGATCGCTGCCAAGCGACCGGCGCGGGGCGCGTGGGCTTCGCAAGAAGCGATCGGGCCTTCAATCGGTTGGCCGATGTTCGGGCGGAGACGTCGGAACGGCCTTCGCGCCCACCGCTTACTGCACCACGGTCCGCACGACATTGCTCGTGCGGCCCTGCTGAGCCGCCTGGAACCAGACCGTCACGTTATGAACACCGGGAATCGGCAGGTTCCAGCGGGCAACGCCCTGGCTGCTGGCGCGGACGGCGGTGCCGGCCTGCGCCGGCTGGGCGAGGTCGAGGGTGACGCCCAGCGGCGGAACGACGGTCGTCCCGTAGCCGCGCAGGCTGTAGATGAGATAGGTCAGACCTCCGGGCGCGGCGCGCGTCACCTCGAACTCGCCGCGCTGGCCGCCCACGAGCGGACCGACGGCGAGAACGGGGAAGGGATCGCAGCGGGCCGCCTCGATGACCACGCCGTCCACCCCCGCCTCGACGATGCTCTGCGGATTGGCGTCGTTGGCCGTGAAGCGCATCGCCATGTTCGAGGTCATGTTGATACCGGCGGCGTCGAGGTCGGCCTGGGTGATCGTGTGCGTGCGCCACGCGAGACCGCCGCTGCTCGTGTGGCGAACGACTTCGCGCCACGGCCCGCCGGTCCCGCTGCTGCTCATTTCGACAAGCAGCATGTCGGCCCCGCTCCCGTTCGTCAGGTTGAGGTAGTAGTCATAAGAGAGGCTCGCCCCGCCGCTCGAGAGATCGAAGATGGGCGACGAGAGCGTCACCGAGCCGTTGTCCACGTCGGTGTTGCCGGGTTCGTTCTGAGTCAGGAAGGCCTGGCCGCTGCCATCGCCGTCGGTCTCGGGGTCGTAGGCCCAGTTTGGATCGTTGACCGGTACGCCGCGCTGCCACTGCCCGCCCGTGGCGCCGTTGATGGACGTGGTCCAGCCGCGGTCAGTTTCGAAGTTGTCGGTGAAGACGGAGGAAACGCCGGTCGCGGAGAGGGCCGAGTAGGTGTCCGCAGGCGCGCCGGGCGGGCTGACCACCTGCACGCCGTTGACGTCCTCGGCGCTGAGCCAGAAGGCCACGCGCTCGCCGCACCCGGTAAGCGGGAACACGGCAAGGTACCCTTCTCCGCCGAGGTGAACGAGCGGGCTGCGTTCATGGGGCCCTCCGATCGGCCCGTAGTGCAGCGTGGCCGTCTCCGGCCGCAACGCTCCCGGCTCGAGTTCGCGAATGACCAGCGCGAAGCGATCAAGCCGCGGATGAATCGTCGTCGGAACGCCGTTGGGGAACTCGAACGCGATGAGGGTGCGACTGAGCGCGACATCGACGACCGTCGGCGCGCCGTTGACCACCGTGATGGGGACGACGCGACTCTGGTGGCCCGGCGCTTCGAGGAGAACGTCATACGCTCCCGCCGGCCAGGGCGCGTAGTAGCGGCCGGTGTCCGGGTCGGATGAGTTGGACTCGCCGAGCGCGTAGTTGACGCCCAGAGGCGTGATCGCCGCTTCGAGCGGGGCGTCCGTCCCCGCCTGCGTCACCCGGCCCGTAAGCGGCAGGTGATGTTCGAGCATCCAGACGATGCCCGGCCAGACGCGCTGCGCTTCGAGCACGGCGCTTTCGTAGGTCGGCTGAAACTCGGTGTGCGTTTCGATGAGAAACGCGTGGGTGCCGAGCATGCCCGCCTGCCACTGGTAGTGTTCACCCTCGGCGCTTGGGGCCCGGGCGTCCACGTACCCCGAGGCGCGCGTCAGGGCGTCTGCTTCAGCGGCCAGGTAACTCTGGAACGGGTGATCGTTGCAGTTGTAGGCGTAGAGCGTCTCGCGTCCCGACGAGTGGTAGTCGATGAGTTTGGCGAAGCGCTCCGCCTGCGACCACAGCATCATCGTGATCGTCTCGGCCTCGGAGCCCGGGTTAGGTCCCTTGTAGGTTTCGTTGCTCGGGCTCGTGCTGCCCGAGCACGCCGCGTACCAGCCGAGGGGATAGTTGCGGTTCTGGTCGCAGCCGATGCCTCCCTGAAAGACGCGCCGGTTCTTGCGCCACAGGTTGTTGACGGTGAAGACGTGGTGATACCCGTCCGGGTTCCACACCGGCGCGATCCAGATTTCGTGAGAATCGACGAGGGCGCGGATGGCGGGATCGCCCGCGTAGCCCCCCACCAGGTTGTCCAGCGCCAGCAGCGCGATGACCGGAGTGACCAGTTCGCGCGCGTGGTGGGCGCCGACGATCTGCACCGCCGGCTCATCCTCATCGACGCCGACGTTGTCGGAAATCTTGACGGCGTAAAGGTGCCGCCCCTCGAAGGTCGGCGGCGCGCCGTAGCGGTCGGTGAGATCGACGAACTCGCAGATGGCGGGATAGGTCGCCGCGGCGTCCTGCATCTGAGCGATCACTTCCGCAAGGTCAGGGTACTCCGGCCCGTTGTCGCGCGGCGCGCGCCGCGCGGCGATGATGTCCCGCATCGGCCGGCCGTGCTCGATCAGCGCCACGGCGCATCCGAGGTGCTCCATCTCGCGCCACTGCCCGGGGGTGATGATGAGTTCGGCGCTGCGGCCGTCGATGAGCGTCTCCTGCTCGTCGAAGCCCATCTCCCGGACGATCGCCTCCATCATCTCCGGCGAGGGCGCGGTCACTCGGGCGCGGCTGAGTTCGACTTCGTCGGAAGGAGGGGTCGGCCGGCCGAGCGCCGACGCGCCGGTGAGAGCCGCGGCCAGAAATGCCGCCGCGGCCGCCGCCGACCAGACCTTGACCCGATCAGCGACTCGATCACGACTCGCCAGTTTGACTCCCGACACGATGCGCCCCCCTTCCAACAATCGACCTCGGCCGGATTCCGTGCTCCTGCGATGCCGGAGACTTTAACCGCCAGGGGGGCCGGAGGATTCCCGGGAAGGATCGTCCTGCCGCGGGCCGTCCGCGGAACCGGGCACGGGGCCGGCCACAGGGGCGGGCGGCATCGCCTAGATCCGCTCCAGCCGCTCAATGGTGCGTTCGTTGCGCTGCTCGCCGGTGTTGAGCGTGCCGGCCGGCTCGAAGAGCATGAGCCACGCCTCGCGCTCGGCGACCGGCTGGTGCTCGACGCCGCGCGGCACAATGAAGAGGTCTCCCTCGTTGAGCACAACTTCGCGGTCGCGCAGCCGGATCGTCAGCGAGCCGCGCACCACGAAGAAGAGTTCATCCGCGTCATCGTGCCGGTGCCAGATGAACTCGCCGAGCACCTTGGAGAGGCGCACGTGCTGGCCGTTGAGTTCGCCGACGACGCGCGGCCGCCAGTGGTCGTGGATGAGGTTGAACTTGTCCAGCAGGGTGATCTTGTTCACGCGGTCGCCTCCCGGGTCAGGATAGGTTTGCACGAACTGGGTTTCGCGCCCGCGGAGACCCGGTACACAACGGCAAGGTCATCCACCGCTGCCCGCGAATTCACCTACAATCGCCGTCCTGTCCCCCTGCCGCGCTGATCGCGCCGGAGCCACTGATGGCCTTTGATCGCCTGCGTCTGATGCAACGGGCCTGGCGATACCGGCTGCGGCACGATCCGGCCGAGATCCGCTTTCTCCTCGACACGCTCAGGCGCGGCGACACGGCGATCGACGTCGGGGCGCACAAGGGCGCCTACACGTGGTGGATGGCCCGGGCCGTCGGACGAGCCGGTCGCGTCTTCGCCTTCGAACCCCAGCCCGAACTCGCCCAGCGCCTGCGCCGCCAGTTGACCGGCCCGCGCTGGGCACACGTTTCGACGGAAGCAGCCGCGGTCTCGGAGCGCGCCGGCGAACTCGACCTCTATGTGCCCGACGCCGCACCTTCGCCCGGCGCTTCGCTCGAAGCCGCACGCTCGGCCGACGCCAGGCGCACCCACCGCGTCCGCGTCGTCACCCTTGACGAGCACATCCCGGCGGGTCTTCGCGTGGGTCTCATCAAGGTAGACGTAGAGGGGCACGAACTGAGCGTCTTCCGCGGCGCGCAGCGCCTGCTCACCACCAGCCGCCCCGCCCTGCTCTTCGAGTGCGAGGCGCGGCACCACCGCGGCGACGCCATCGAGAGCGTCTTTGCTCACCTGCGCGGGCTTGGCTACGTGGGCTCGTTCTTCTGGCGCGGCCGGCGCCTCCCGCTCGAGCAGTTCCGCGCCGAAGTGCACCAGGTCGAGGGGCGCGAGCCTTACGCCAACAACTTCGCCTTCACCGCTTCCGGCGACGGTTGAGGTTCATCCGTGGGCGTGGCGGAGGTCGGGACGGCGGCGCAGGTGAGGAGGCACATAGAGCGCGGCGTCGAGGATGGAGACGAGGTGGATGATCCACCCGAGCAGAACGATCCAGAGGATCGCCGCGAAAATGAAGTAGAGGATCGCCGCCAGCAGCCGCCCCTGCACGAGTTGCCCGAGGCCGGGAATGAAGAAGGAGCAGATGGCGGCGATGACGTTGCCCGTGGAACCCTGACCGGACATGACTGCCTCCTCCCCGTCGAGGGGATTGACCGATGAACTATTGGCGAACCGGCCGGCTGCATTTCATCTGATTGCCCTCAACGCCGCGCGGATCGCCGGCGCCCGGAAACGCAACCGCCCCTGTTCGCGGGAACAGGGGCGGGATGCGACGACAGTCGTCGGCCGCGGCCGATGGGTTACCTCTGGCCCTTGTACTTCACCTTGCAGCCGTAAGGCTGGGTCTTCTCGGGCACGACGGTTTCGCCGGCGAGGATCTGCCGGAGGGCGTTGACGGCGTAGTTGATGCGCTCGCTCTTGCGCCCGCTCGGATCGTCGTCGAACGCGCCCGAGTAGCGGAGAACACCCTTGGAGTCGATGACGAAGATGTGCGGCGTGGTCATGGCGCCGTAGAGACGGCCGACTTCGCCCGCGCTGTCGTCGAGGGCGACGAGGTCCTCAAGTTTGTTCGCCTTGAGGTACTTCACGCTGTCCTCGGCCGTCATGTGGTGCGTGCTGTTGATGGCGACGTGGACGACGTCCTTGTCGAGGGCCTTGAGTTCCTTGCGCATCTGCTCGACGAGGCCGCTGGACGTGACGCGGGCGCAGACGGGGCACTGCGGGTTGATCCACTGGAGGACGATGTTCTTGCCCTTGTAGTCGCTGAGTTTGTACTCCTTGCCGTCCACGTCCTTGAGGGTGAAGTCGGGGGCGGCCTTTCCGATCTCGGCTTTGGCTTCCTGCTCGGCCTTGCCGGGGGCGCCCCGCTGCGCCGGCGGGTTCGTGAGCGCCGTCGCGACGCCGAGCACCGCCACCAGACCGAGGCTCGTGAGAAGACTGAATCGATTCCGCGTGTTCATGGGATTCCTCCGAAGTTTGCTGATTGTGTCCGGGTGCAGCCGCGCGACGGGCGTCGCGGGTGCGGCCTTTCATCGCGCGCCCGTTGGGAACAATCGCCGGGCAGGCCGCAGTACTTCTACCGGCGACCCGCCTCGCGGGATCGCGGAAAACGCTCTTTCAGAGGCAAATGGGCGCTAACTTCCGGTCGCCTTCCGGTGCCAGAACATCGCATAAGTTGCTGAAAACAATGATGTTGCGCGATTTCGACCGCCCCTCTGATCAGGCGGTCGCCGACGTGTCCACTGCCGGTCCGGCAAGCACCTCGACGCGGCTGAAACGATCGAGGTTGCACACGACCACTTCGCCGTCGTCGCGCCGGATTTCGAGGCGGTCGAGCCAGAGGCGGTCATCCTTCGAGTGGGCGAACCATGAGCCCGTCTTGGCCTGGCGCAGCGCGACGACGACTCCCTCGACGGTGGTGGTCCAGGTTCCGGTTCCTCCGACGATCTGCTGAGTGACGCGGATGCGCTGGCCCGGCTGGATGTTCGCGGCGGGGGTGGGCATGACTCATGGTAAGTCTGCCGAACTGCCGCCGCCAGCGCCGCCGCGCACCGCGTCGCGACGCCCGCCTATGCTCCACGCATGGCTGATCTCACCTGCCAGACCGCGGGCGAATCGCATGGCCCGGCGCTGACGGCGCTGGTCAACGGCCTGCCTGCGGGTCTGGCCGTCGATGTCGAGTTCATCAATGCCGAGTTGCGCCGCCGCCAGGGCGGTTACGGCCGCGGCGGGCGCCAGCGCATCGAGTCCGACTCGATCACCATTCTCGCCGGTGTGCGCCGCGGCGTCACGACCGGCGCGCCGATCGTCATGCAGATCGCCAACCGCGATGCGCGACTCGATGACGAAGCGAAGACCCCGCCGGTCCACCGGCCGCGCCCCGGTCACGCCGATCTCGCCGGCAGCATCAAGTGGCTCACCACGGACTGCCGCGACACGCTTGAGCGGGCCAGCGCGCGCGAGACGGCGTCGCGCGTCGCCGCCGGGGCCCTGGCGCGGCTCCTGCTGCGCGAGTTCGGCATCGAGACCTTCGGATTCGTCCGGTCGATTCACACCATCGCGACGGAGGTCGTGATCGACGGCGAGCAACTCGATGAGTGGCGGAAGCGCCGCGACGCCAGCGAGGTGTATTGTCCCGACGAGCAGGCCAGCGCTGCCATGATCGAAACGATCCACCGCGCCAAGACGGAGAAGGACACGGTCGGCGGCGTCGTCGAAGCGCACATCTTCGGCTGCCCGATCGGCCTCGGCTCGTGCATGAACTGGCAGGAGAAGCTCGACTCGCGCCTCGCCGGCGCCGTGATGGGCATCCAGGCGTTCAAGGGGGTCGAGATCGGCCTCGGTTTCGAGGCGACGCGACGCTTCGGCTCAGAGGTCCACGACCCCATCCACCACGACGCAGCACGCGCGTTTCTGCCTTCGCTGGGCTTCACGCGACCGACCAACAACGCCGGCGGACTCGAAGGAGGCATGACCAACGGCATGCCCATCGTCGTGCGCGGCGCCATGAAGCCCATCAGCACGCTCCTCAAGGGCCTGCCCAGCGTCGATCTCAACACGAAACAGGCCGAGATGAGCCAGTATGAGCGCTCCGACATCTGCGCGGTGAGCGCGGCGAGCGTGGTGATGGAGCATGTCATCG
>JBDIVQ010000055.1:0-21600 GCA_039794345.1 Phycisphaerae bacterium
AGGCTCTTGCGGTGCCGCTGCCCGGCCTTGGCGTGCTTCACCTTGCCGTTGCGCGTCACCGTCACCCGCTTGAGAAGGCCCTTGTGGGGCTTGAATCCGTGCATGAGAAGACTCCGCAGCGCGGGGCTCTCCAGCCCCGTCGAGACCTCAAGACTAGCGTCATCGCCGGGCAAGTCAATCGGCAAGCGGTCCACGCCGCTCGCGGCCTGGACAGGGGCTTGGGACTTGAGGCTTGGGGGGCTGGCAGCCTGCGGCGGGAGCCGCAGGTTGGATCGCGGACATCGCTCGGAGCACATGTGTCGCGATGCTCCCTCTGCGGCCCGGTACAATCGGCCGTCACCGCCCCGGCTCGAGAACGAACGGAGATTCCTGCGGTCAGCCGGTTTCTGACCACGCCGCGCGTCATCCTGCTACTGATCCGGCGGACAACTTCTGGAGGTGGAGGATGTTTGAGAGTTTCAGCAGCCACGCCCTCGAGATCCTGCGAAACGCTCGGCGGCAAGCGCGATTGATGAGACAGACGCAGGTCGATGATCTGCACGTTCTGTGCAGCCTGCTGCACAACCCCACCGGCATCGCCGCCGGGGTGCTGCTCGCGCACGGCGTCGATGCGCGGGTGTTGCGGCGACGGATTCAGCAGGCCATGCCGCTCGGCGATGATGACGGCGAGCAGCGTAAACGCGAGCCCACCCCCCTCGTCAATCGCGCTCTGGACTGGGCGGTGATGGAAGCCCGAGCGTTCAATCACACCGCCGTCGAAGCCGAGCACCTGCTGCTCGGTCTGATCGCGCTCGACGAAGGCGCCGCGGCTCCGTTCTTTGCGCGTGAGGGCCTGACCCTCGTCACGGTGCGCAATCAGATTCTCGCGCTCTCCGGCAGTCTGAAGTTCAAATGGCACAGCAAGGACAGGGAGCCTCGCATCTGCCTCTTCGAGGTTAGCGCAGGCCTGCAATCTTCCTGGGTCGAAGCCGAGAACCCGATCGACGCCATCTGCATCTGGCGCGACCACGAGCGGCGTCGATGCCAGCACCGGCGGGCCTGCACCGATCTCTACCCGGAGTCCGTTCGCCTCGTCCACTATGGACCGGTGTTACGGGTGATCCCGCCGGCCGCCGCCAGCGCCCCGGCACAGCAGCGCAACGCCTGAAGCGAGGGGCCGCCTGCGTCATGTCCCTCCGTCTTTCGAGGAGAGATGCACCATGTTCGAGCGATTCACCGACCGCGCCCGCAAGACAATGGCCCTCGCCAACCAGGAGGCTCAGCGCTTCAACAACGAGTACATCGGCACCGAACACATGCTCCTGGGCCTGCTCATCGAGGGAAGCGGCGTCGGCTTCCACGTCCTCAAAAACCTCGGCGCTGACCCGATCGCGATCCGGCGCAAGGTGGAGTCTCTCATCAAGCCCGGCGACGAAGTGGTTTCGATGGGCAAACTGCCGCAGACGCCCACGGCGAAGAAAGTCATCGAGTTCGCGATCCTGGAGGCTCGCGCTCTCGGTTGCAACTACGTTGGTACAGAACACCTGCTCCTCGGTCTGCTGCGCGAAGAGGGAGGAATCGCCAGAATGGTGCTGTTGGAGTTCAGCCTCACCGTAGAAGCGGCACGCCAGGAGTTGCGCGCCATGCTGCAAATGGACGAGTCGCCAACGGAGTCAATG
Source organism: Phycisphaerae bacterium (assembly GCA_039794345.1). GTDB lineage: Bacteria > Planctomycetota > Phycisphaerae > Phycisphaerales > UBA5793 > UBA5793. Next base: position 1,659 of record JBDIVQ010000055.1, read on the forward strand.
GGGCGTCTCTACCACGTTCGACATCAGGGCCAATCCTACTGGGTCGAGGCGCCGGACCTCGAGGCCGCCACGGCCGTGTGGAAGCGCCACTTCGGAAGAGTCCCGACCGGCGATGAACATCGCGTCGAAGACCCGGACTCGATCGAGATGATCTTTGAAGGATCGGTGTGGCGGTAAATCGGTGCGATCCGGTCCGGCGCATCGCATCAAGGGTACAATGCCGACCCGTTTTGCCGAAGGGTCTCTTCATGAATGGTGCACTCAATCGGCCGATGATCCCAGTTGTGGTCTGTGTCCTTCTCGCGTCCGGCGCGGCCTCGGCGCAGGATGATGGCGAGGCGGCTCTCGCGGAGGAGCAAGGCGGCGACCTCACCTTCACCCTCACCCCGCGCTTGCGCTACCAGTTCGACACCGGCCTCGACGGCGGCAACGGGGACTTTCGCGTCTTTCGCGGCGGCGTCGGCGCCAAGGCCGACTGGCAGGCGACCGACCGCGTCACCCTCTCCTTCGGCCTCGGCTATGAGTACAGCAACTACGACTTCAGCCGGCCCAACATCTTTATCGCCGGTGCGACTTCGCCTTTCGAGGACATTCACATTCTCGACCTCGGCCTGACCGCCTACGTCGGCATCGATGAAGAGTGGTCCTGGTTTGCGGGCGTCAAGGGGCGCATCGCGGGCGAGAGCGATGTGGACATCGACGACGCCGGGACGATCGGCGGCGTCGGCGGGCTCGTCTGGGACCTTGGCGACGATCGATCCATTGCCTTCGGCGTCAGCGCCATGTCGCAGATCGAGGATGATGCGCTCATCCTGCCCATCATCAACGTCAACTGGAAACTCACCGAGCAGTGGCGCTTCGCCAGCAGCGGAGCCTCGGGCGAGTTCATCGCGACGATCGATGACCGCAACGAGATCGCCTTCGGCGCTGCGTGGGAGAATCGCCGCTTCCGCCTTGACGACTCGGCGCCGCAACTCGCCGCCGTCATCGAAGACACTTCTGTTCCGATCTTCGTGCGCTACGCGCACAAGCCCGGCGACTCGATCACGATCAATCTCATCGGAGGTGTGATCGCCTGGCAGGAGTTTGAGGTGAGCAACCGCAACGGCCTGGCGAGCCGCGACTTTGACGCCGACCCCTCGGCCTTCGTCGGGCTGAACGTGAACATCGGCTTCTGAAAAAAGCGGGACAGGTACGTTTTCCCCTGCAAGGATGCAACGTAAATCCTTGTCATGAAATGAAATAAAACGTACCTGTCCCGTTTTATCGGCTGTCCCAGCCTATTGATCGCCGGCGACGGCGGGTTGATCGTGCGTGATCGATTCGGGCAGCGGGAGGGGCGCCAGGTTGAATCGCGCCCGGAGATCGTTCTGCTTCTGAAGCGCCGCGGAGAATTCGCCGGCAGGGATCGCTTCGACGCCGCTGCCGACCTTGCCGACGATGATCTGCGCCGTCGGGTCGGTCGGCGCGAGCGGATCGGTCAGGGGAGCCGCGAGGACCACCCACAGGTCCGCCGGGGCGATCGTCGGATCGATGCCGTGACAGGTGAAGACGAAGTCGCCGAGGCGATGGGCGATGACATCAGGCGGGAGTGCGGCGGCGGCCTGGGCGATGGCGGATCGCTGCGACTCATCCAGCGCGCTTCCCGTTGCCTCATCGAAATCCGCGAGAGTGAGCGGACCGACGGGCACATCCTCGAGGGCCAGCAGCGAACCCTCCACGACGAAGGTCTCGGCGCTGAGGAAACCGGATTCGAGCAGTTGGGCGGCGTGAACAGGGCCTGAGGTATTGATCGTCTGCGTCCGCCATGCCATGACAAGGCTCGATACCTTGACCTGCGTCGAGATCTGACCGATCATCGCCGCGCCCCCCAACGAGCCGCCGACTCCGACAAACGAGAACATGAGCAGCAGCCACGCGCCAATCGGCACGGCGGGCACGAGCAGCGCCGGAAGGAGCATCGCGACGACCGCCTTCCACACCCGGTCGCGATGGGCCTCGGCGAGCGCGAGCGAAGCGCTGATGAACCACCAGATCCAACTGATGGCGAAGATGTAGAACCCGAGGCAGGGGACGGCGGAGAGGACGCACGGGCCGCAGGTATAGCAGACGGCGCCGAGCGAGCGGTTGAATCCGCCGCGCCCTGAGCCCATCGCCCGCAGCGTGCCGTGTGCGATGAGCGGGCCGAGCCACAGGCCGACGGCGGCGCCGAGAATGCACCCGCCGAGGAGCAGGCCGAACAGCAGCAGCGGGCCCCACATGGCGGGCGCCGCCACTCCGCCGCCTCCCCCGCCCCCGGCGCCCATCATCGCCGGCGCGACGAAGCACACCGTCGGCGAAAACGCCAGCAGGGCCGTCAGCGCGATCGTCCCGAACGCAAAGAAGTAGGAGCCGCGGCCAGGCTCGGCGACGGCGAGCGCACGGCCGACCTGCGGCCCGTACGCGAAGCCCCAGCCGATGGTCCGGAACCAGCTGGAGAAGAACCCGCGCTCGCCCCGCATCATCCACGGGAGAGTCGCGGCGGTGTCCTGATCGCGCACGCCTTCCGCGGGCAGGAGGACCATTTCCTCCATTGTGACCGGCCGCCCGCAACTGACGCACTCAAACTCGCGCGGCTCGAGGTGGCCCTTCGCATCCGTTCCGTAGTATGGTTGATTGCAGTGCGCACAGCAGAAGCGCACGCTGCCGGGAACGAACTCGTAATCGACCACGCTGAACGGCGAGCCGCACTCCGGGCACACGCGGGCGCGGAGGTTCCACAGCGCGTAGTCGCAGGTGCGGCACCTCATGCGTCGGCTCCCACCCCCGGGCTCATCACGCCCACTGGCTCATCTCCCTCCGGATCGGCTCGCGATTGAACCACACGAGACAGAACACGGGCAGCGCCCACGCCCAGGCCAGGCCGAACAGGAACATCACCCCGCCGACCGCGCCCATCATGTATCCGAACTGCGGGGGCATCTGGGCCTCGGGGTTCTCCGCGAGCGCCTGCATCATCGCCTGCTGCGCCAGGTACTGCACGACCAGGGACGCCACGGCGACGAGCATGCGGATCCACGACCAGTGGAGCAGGACGCGGCGGCTCCAGGAACGCCGGCTCGTCAGGCCGATGCCCCCGCTGGCGAGAAGGGCGGCGACGATCATCGAGGCGATCAGCACCACGATCGTGTGAACTCGATACCGGCTCATCGCCTCGAGCATCGCTTCTGACTCGTCAGGCTGGCTCATCGAGCCGAAAAATACGTCCTGTATGAACTGGCCGGCCACGCCGCACGCGCCGCCGAGCGCGCCGAGAACGCCGAAGACGATGCAGATGATGCCCAGCACCATCGGCCAGGTTGTCGTTCGAAGGGGGTCGGCCGCGGGCCGGAGCGAGGGCGGGACGGTCGCGACCGGAGGGGCCATCGGCTCGAAGTTGGGGATGTCCGACTCAGCCATGGATCGTCTCCTCTGAGCGCCGCGGGCGCGCTGGGAATGCGAAGCCGCTACCCCGCTGCCGCGGCCTGCGCCGCCTGCTGCTGGCGCGCCGCGCCGCCGAGACCGTGCGGCGAAGACGAGGCGCCGCGCACGCTCGTGATCGAAGGCACCCCCACTCCCATTCCCTTGAGCGGATTGGTCCAGACCTGCTGGCCGAAAAGCGGCTCGATGCAGTAGGTGTAGCCCTGCACCGAGGCGATGAGCCGATCGCCATCGAGCAGCAGGGCGACGAACCCCGAGCCCTTCGGACTCTTCCACTGCCAGACGAGATCCCCGGTGTAGCGATCGAGCGCGACGACGCGCGAGTTGAAGCCGACGAAGACCAGATCGTCGAGGCTGCGCTCGGGGGAACCGGAAGACTGGGCCATCTCGCGGGACATGGGATCTCTCCGCTATCGGGCGGGGCGATGGGCGTGCGCCGGCGGAGAATACTACCCATGCAGGACCGCGGCGCGGCCGATCCGCTCCCTCGAACCGCGCGTGGGCGGCGGAGCGGGTTGCCGATCCCTCTTCCTCGCCGGCGTTCAGGCGACTTTGCGGGCGTCCTCGACCTCTGCGGATCGCGGAAAGACGAGCGGCCGCGGGGAGGCGTCGCGCAGGCGATCGCCGGCCTCGCGCACCAGTTCGACGATGGCTTCGAGTTCGCGGTCGAGCATAGGGCGCGAGGAGCGAGGCTTGACGCACAGGCGGCTCACCCAGCACCCAAAGCCGTTGCGCTCGACGCCGGAGGCGGCGAAATCGGCGATCCACTCGCGGGCATCGACGACGTATTGAAAGGAGTGATCGCCCGGCTCGATTTCGAGGTCGGCGACCCACCACCCGCCCTCGCCGCGCCGCATCGGGCAGCGCGTCATGGACCAGTCGCAGAAGGTTCCGGCGATGGCCACGCTGCGGGCGCTGGGGAAGTGAATCTCGAACCGGTACGTGCCATCGGGTCGCGGCGTCACCATGTCGCAGTCCTCTCCTCGCGCTTCGATCAGCCCTACACTCCAAACCGGAAACGCTTGCACCAACATCGCCATGACGAGGCGCGCCAGCAATGTGATGATGCTTGAGCATCGGCGGGGCGATCATCGCTTCGGCCGGCCCCTTCGCATATCGGTCGCCGGCGCGGCAGCCTTAGCCTGCCTGGTGCTTTGCGGGTGCAAATCGAAGCAATCAGGGAATTCACCGCGCGCCGACGCGGCGGCGATCGCCCGGGAAGGTCAGTACGCGCCGCTCGAGACCTTCGCGCCCGTCCTGCCCGACCGCCCCCTGCTGGTGGCGATGGCGTGGTCAGGCGATTCAGGTGATGCGCCGGCCACATTCGCCGCGCGGACCGACGAGGGGCGGACGATCGTCCTGCCGGTGCGCCGCCTTGCTCTTCGTCTCCCCTCACTGGATGCCGCGCGGGCGCTGCGCTTCGCCCGCTGGCGCTGGGCGGCGCCGCCGTTCGAGTGGACGGAGGACGTCGAAGGCGATGGGGCGCCCGGCGAGTCGGTGCGGCACTTCCTGGTCCTCGATGATCCCAGAAGCTGGCCGGGCTCGGGTCTGCACGTCGGAACGACGCGCGTGTCGCTCGTGCCCATCGAGTCCGACCCGGACGAGCCGACGTGCGCCCCCCTGCCGCCGGGCTGGGGATTCGACGCGCCCGAGTCCTCGGCTCCGATGGATGCGGTCCGCCGCGCCCTGTGGCGGCGCCACGTCAACCCCGAAGCGCCCGCGGCACCGCACGCCGGCGACTCCCTTCCCGCCCTTCTGGCGCGGCAGACGGCCGGTCGCTGGCTGGCGGCCCTGCGCGACCTGAGACTGATCGACCCGGCCCTCGCGTCGGGAATCGAGCGACTGCTGGTCCGCACGGCGTGGGACGGCCCGACGCGCTTCGCGGCCTGGCCCGCCGCGCCCCGGCAACTCGCGGATCTGGAAGCGATTCTCTTCTCCCGCACGCTTGATCGCGCCGGCGATGAGGAGTGGGCGATGCGCCTGCGGTCATGGGCGGCGCGGCAGAGCGAGTCGGCGGCATGGCTCGATCAGGACGCCGGCGAGACGGCGCATCTCGCCCTCGCCAACCTCGCGACCGAGCAGCGCGAAGGCCGCTTCAACTTCACTGGCCGGCCGCGCGAGGTTACCCGGGCGCCGCTCGCGCCGCTGAGCGTTTCCCGCCACGTGCTCGCCCGCCCGCCGGAGTCCCCGACACCGCGCCTGGCCGTCGCCGTCGGCGACGAGGTGCATGCGCTTCCGCTTCTGGACGCCCAGGTCGTCGTGCTCCCGCCGGGCCGGACGTTCTCGATCCCCTGGCGGCACTGGACGCTGGAGTCCTGGCTCGACGGCCAACCCCCGCCGACCGAAGCCGCCGCCGCCACGACCATCCGCATCCAGCGCTCCCCCGAGCACGGGCACTGGGAGGCCATCATCACCTGCGCGCTCCGTCGCGCCCTCGACCGCGAGGGCGGAGATGTCGCGGATCCGCTGCGCGACCTGGGGCACTGGCGCGAACTGGCCGGGTACGAGTCGATCACTCTCCTGCTCGGCCCGCACGAGCATCCCGTTGTCGCCGCCACCATCCGGCCCGACGGATCGATGCGCGACTGGGCGCGATCGAGTCTCCTCCGCGAGTCGGATGTGCGCCTCCGGCGCCGCGCGGACTCCTGGACCGCGATCGTCGCGCTGCCCGAGTCGCTCGCGTCCGAGGGCGTGCTCGAGATCGGGGTCCTGCGCATGCACGAAGGCGAGGATGTGGCGGATTGCTTTCCACGGCCGGCGCTGCCCTGGCGCTGCGATCCCGGCCGACTCCGGCTCGACCTGAGTCGGTGGGAGGCCCTGCCCCGTCCGCCGGCCCGACCTCCCGCCCCGCCATCTGGCGGCGAATAGTCGCGCCGGCGCCGCGTCCTATCATGCGATGCAGGCTCGTGCACCCGAGAGCCGATGATCGCCCAGGCGGACCACCCGGCCGGCGGCGGTGCGACCCGTCGCGACGACGAAAGGAGTTTCCTCGATGTCTCCCAGCCTTCTCACCCGGTGCCGATTCCTTTCCGCGCTGGCCGCGCTCGCCCTGCTCCTTGGCGGGTGCAACATCATCAGCGGCAACAAGACGGTGAGCGTGCAGGGCCGGCGCATCACCTCCGCGAGCCTCTCGCAGGTGCGCGAGGGCAGGACGACCTCCGACTGGCTTGAAGCCGCTTTCGGCGCCCCGACCTCGCGCAAGGCCTTCACGCGCGACGACACGCACGGCGAGATCTGGCGCTACGAGTACCGCCGCAGCGAGAGCAGCAGCGGAGAGTTCCTCTTCCTCTACGACGGCTGGCAGCACAAGGAGGAGACGACCACGACGTGTTTCGAAGTCGTGGACGGCAAGGTGACCCGCTACTGGACTGAGAAGAGCCCGTAAGAGACGGTGGCGCGGCTCAGACGTCTTCCGTCGATTCGTCGGCCGCATCGGGGGAGACGGCGAAAATCTGCAGACGGTGTCCGACGGGCGACCATCCGTGCCGCGCGGCGATCCGGTCGCGCAGGTTGAGGATCTCCGGCACGGTGATCTCGATGACCTTGCCCGTCTCGACGCAGATCATCTGGTCGCGCGGCGGCTGGCCGTACGCCAACTGGTAGTGGGTCTGCTTCTGGTCGAAGAGGACCGGCTCGATGATGCCCGCGTCCTGCAGGAGTTTGAGCGTCCGGTAGATCGTGGCTTTTGAAACGCGCATGCGGCGGCGGCGCAGTTCGTCGAGCAGATCCTCCGCCTCGAAGACCCGCTCCATGCGGATCACCGTGTCGAGCACCCGCGCCCGCTCGGCGGTGAACTTCTGCCCGTCCGCCTTGAGGTGTTTGCGGAAGACGGCGCAGAGGGGGACGATGAAGGGTTGTTCGTCGAGGCGCGCCGAGGCGCCGGTGCTGTCCGAGACGGCGTTCATGTCCTCGATTCTACGGTGCCGGCCCGGGTTCGCCACGACCTGACGGCCTCGCTCAAGGGGGGTGCCGCCCTGTTGGCCGCCTCGCTTGCACGCGAGTAACATCGGGCATGACGCCCGACATCCGCTCCTGCACCGCGTCGCAGCGGTCGATCCTCGACCGCACGCTCGTGGCGATCCCGATCTACAACGAGCAGAAGCACGTGGGCGATGTGCTGGGCAAGGTGCGGCGCTTCGCCCCCAACGTCCTCGCCATCGACGACGGTTCGACAGACCACACCCCCACTCTCCTGGCCATGCATCCCGTCGAAGTCATCCGCCACGCGGTGAACCGCGGCTACGGCCGTTCGATGCTCGACGCGTTCCGCTGGGCGGCAGTGGACCGGCACGAGTGGGTCATCACCATGGACTGCGACGAGCAGCACGAGCCGGAGTCGATCCCCGACTTCCTCCACGCCATCGAGCAGGAGGATGCGGACGTGATCTCGGGCAGCCGCTACCTCGCGCCTCTCAACGGCAACTCCGAGCCCCCCTCCGACCGGCGCGCGATCAACCGCGAGATCACCGAGGAGATCAACCGCCGACTCGGCTTGAATCTCACCGACGGGTTCTGCGGGTTCAAGGCATACCGCGTCTCCGCCGTGAGGCGTCTGAATCTCGACGTGGACGGGTACGACTTTCCGATGCAGTTCTGGGTGCAGGCGGTGGCCCAGCGGCTGCGCATTCGCGAATTGCCGATCCGACTGATCTACAACGACCCGAACCGGACGTTCGGGGGCCCGCTGGACAACCCGACGGCGCGGCTGGCGCAGTATCGCCAGACGCTGCACCGCGAGTTGCTTCGCTGCCGGCGCCTCCTGCCCGAGTCGGCGTGGAGCGATCTGAAGGTGGATGAGCCGACCTGCTGCGGCTGCGGTCACTGAAGCCGCTTCACCGCGGAGAGGATCGGCGTCATGCTCCAATCGGTGAGGATCGACCCGCCCCCGCCCGCCTGGCGCGACCTCATGACCGCTTCTCACGACGATTCGATGCTTCTCGGGCGCCCGCTGGAACAATGGCGGCGTCTGACCCGCAGCGAACTGCTCGGAGGCGAGCCGCGAGTCGTCATCGCCACCGGGCACCAGGCGGGATTCTGGCATCCCGGCATTCTCGCAAAGTATTTCGCGCTCGACGCGGCGGGGGCGGCCCTGGACGCCGAGGCGCTCGTCGAGATCATCGCCGATCAGGACGTCGGCGATCTGCACGTGCTTCGCGCGCCCGTCATCGACGCAGAGGACCTTCTCGCGGCGCGCCTCGTGCATTGGTCCCAATGGCCCGACGAGGAGAGCCAGGGGCCGACAGGCGCGCAACCGCCCATGCTCGTCGATCCGCACGCATGGCGGCTGGGCGAGGGCGAGCGCTTTGCGCTTCCGGGCCTGGAGGGCCGCTGCCGGGTGATGGGGCAGGCGCTGATGCTGATGCGCCGCGCCGCCAGCCGCGCCGAACAGGCGTGCCTCGCGGCGGCGCTGCTGCGCGATGTGCGCTTCGCGAATCGCCCGATGCCGCTGGCGGGTCCGCCGCCCGGGCCGGCGGAGGCGCCGCGACTGCTCGTTCCCGCCTCGGCCCTCGTCGCGACGACGCTCTGGGCGGCGCTGGTGGAACACCTCCGGGCCGACCCGGCCCGAGCGCGCCAGACCTACAACCACGCCGCTGCGGCCCGCCCGCAAGCCGGCGTCGCCCCCCTCGAACGGCGCGTCAGCGGCGGCTGCGAGATCCCCTGCTGGCTCATCACCCCCGACGGCCTGCGCCACCGCGCCTTCGAGCACGACCTGCAGCGCCGCGACGCCCGACTCTGGCCGCGGGCGCTGCTCATGACCGGCTTCGTCCGCCTGGCGCTGTGCGACCTCTTCATTCACGGCGCCGGCGGGGCGGAGTACGACCGCGTCACCGAGACCTGGTTCGCGGAATGGCTCGGCGTGCGCCTCGCGCCGCAGGCGATGGCCACGGCGACGATGACGCTGGACTTCAATCGCGAAGCGGCGTCGGAGCACGAACTGGCGCGGGCGAAGTGGATGGCCCATCACCTCCCCTTCAACATCGATCGCTTCCTCAACGACCCCCGGCCGCGAAAGCAGCGCGAGGAGATGCTCCGCACCATCGGATCGCTGCCGCGCCGAAGCGCGGCGCGACGCGAGGCCTACGAGCGCATGCGCACGCTGCAGCGCGACCTGGCGCGCCGCCACGGACGCATCCTCGACGAAGCCGAACGCACCGTGCGCCTCACCGCACGGCGGCTCTCGGAACGCTCGCTGTTGAACGATCGCGACTGGGCCTTTCCGCTCCATCCTCCCGCCGGGCTCGCCGAATTGCGCAGCCGCGTCGCCGAGGGCTTCGAGCGCATCCCCTGAGCGCCATTGAACCCCGTGCGCCTCGCACGCACAGGGCCATGCTCGCGGCCCTGCGCCAGACATGGTGAACGTGCAGGCGCGCCGGCCGGGAAAAGGGCGCCGCCGCGCCTCGCGCACGCGGACCGACGTGCGGCGCCCGCCTGGCGCGTGACGGCGGCAGGGTCTTCTACCACGCAATCGCCACGTCGAGGCGTGCTTCCTCGAAGGCGTCGATGGTTCGGCGCCACTCCAGCCCGGGCCAGCGCAGGCGCACCGCGCGCTCGCGCGGCCGGTAGGCGGCGGTGTAGAGGGTGCCCCAGCCGCGATGGAAGTTGCGCGAGTACAGCGGCGGATGGAGGAATCGCTCCTCCAGCGCCGCGGCCGATTCGTGCGCATCGTTCACGCGGTCGAGCAGGAAGCACTCTCGCTCCTGACTCGACGTGAGGAGCGCGTAGCGTGGCCAGTCGCCGGCGCCCTGGTGGTTCGTCGCGACGGGCCGGTCGGTAACCTCCGGCGGGCGATCGGGGGCGACCTGCACGGTGCGCACCTCGCCGCGCGCATCGAGCAGGGTGATGTTGTAGGCCATGTGCACCGGGATGCGGCACAGGGTTCTGGCCGCCTCCTCCGCGCCCTCACAGGTCTGGAGGAGGTAGCGCAGCACGAGCGGGATGCCGAACCCCTCCCCCACCACGGGCCGCCCGCCGAAGGACAGCGCCAGCGCCAGTCCCGCTTCGTTCACGCCGTCGAGCACCCCCCAGAGACAGTCAGACATGCCCAGCACGGCGCGGTCGAGCCACTGCGTGCGCAGCAGCAGCCCCTCGCAGAGGTCGGGGCGGTAGTCGTAGTTGCGCAGGAGCACAGGCTCGCCCGATCGCGACACGGCCTGAGAGCAGCCGGAGAGATAGGGCGTCGGGCAATAGAGCGCCAGCAGACGCGCCTGGGCGTCCCCGCCGCCGACTGCTTCGACCAGTTCGTCGTAGAGCGCGAGGAGTTCGGGCATGTATCGCCGCAGCATGCGCCGGGAGTGGGCGTAGGTCGGCCGCGCCTGATCGCCCTGCCGGAGAAACCACGCGCGGTACGCCGGCCAGAACTCGGCGAAGAGGTCGGGCAGGCGATGGGTGACGGAATCGGCGCGCGCGGCTCGGAAGGCAAGCGAGGCCGTGGGCTGGGGCGGGGAGGCGTGCATCGTCAGGAGAGTTTAAACCCGCCGACCTCGGCGCGCACCGCGGCGGCGGACCCGGCCTCGGGAGCCTCCGACGCCGAAACAAAGTGGGCGCGCATGGCGCGGATCCACGCGCGGGCCCGCGCGCTCAGGCGAAAGTTCCCGGTCATGAACCGGCCGCGGCTGACCAGAATCCCAAGGTCCGCGCCCTGGTAGAACCAGTCGCCCGGCCCCGTGATGCGCAGGAAAAAGGCCTGGTCCTCCTGCTGCACCGTGCGGCGGTGCGTCTGCATGCGCACGTAGGCGGCGCTGCCGTCGGGCCGGAGCTGCCAGATGCCGCTGCGCGGCGCAGCGCTGACGCGCTCGACGCGGTCCGGAGTGAACTTGATGACCAGTTGCGACCAGGTGTCGATGTTCGCCGGATCCGCCCAGCGGGCGTTGAGGGCGTCGATGTCGAACTCGTAATCGACGTCCATCCATTCGAGCAGGTGAAAGAGAAACAGCGGCGCATCGGCGTGGGCGAAGGCGGCGAGATTCGTCATCGAACTCGCGCCCGTGATCCGCGGATTGACCTCGCCGAGGTAGACGTGACCGGTGTCGAGGTCGGTGAGGAAGTCGATCTCGAAGTAGCCCCGGTACCCCATGCGCCGCAGTTCGTCGCCGAACCTCACCGCCGAGCGCCGGGCCCGCTCGCGGATACGCCGGTCGAAGGCGCCGGCGAACACCTCGTTGCCGCACCACCCGCCGCGATAGGGCGTGAGTTCCCTGAACCCGACGAGTTCAGTCATGAGCGGGCCGACAATCGTCCCGTGCTTCGTCACGCACGCTTCGAGGGCCGAGCCGCGGCAGCGGATGCGCTTCATGATCTTGAGATCGCCGGCGCCGGCGATTTCCGCGGCGTGGCGCTTCCAGTCGCGCTCGCTGGAGATGAAGAAGGTCGTGTGTCCCGAGTCCCCGAAGGAAGTCTGCACGACGAGATCGGGGCCGAGGCGGCGGGCGACGCGGCGGAGTTCGGCGTAACTGTCCGCCTTCGCCAGCACGTGCGGCACGCAGGGCACATCGGCGCGCTTCGCGATGCGGTTCGTGCTGATCTTGTCATCCACCTCCGTGCGCATCGCCGCCGGCGGAAAGCACACCTCCATGCCGATCTCGCGGCACAGCCGCTCCGTCTCCTCGTTGAACATGAGAAAGACCGCCTTGGGCCGCCGGCCTTTGCTCCGGATGAAGTCGATGACCTCCTTGTGCGAAAGGAGATAGTTGTTGATGTCCTCGATGCAGGTGAAGGGGCGGTGCGGCGCTTCGCGCGGCACGAAGACGCTCGGGTGCTGCCCGTCGAAGCAGTCCATGAAGTTGATGTACCAGAAGTTCCGCACCCACTCGTCGATGCCGAGCAGGTTGAAGTTCGTCGCGCTGATGAAGAAGATCGGATCGCGGTTGCGATGGAAGAAGCGCCGGATGTCGGAGAGGCCGTGGAGTTTCGGCCGCCTGGCCTGCGGCGGCGGGCGGCGGACGGCGGATGTGCGATTCACCCCGGTCTTCGTCGTGGTTCGCTTCTTGCCAGCCATGTCTCAGCCTTCCAGGTTCAGCATCGGCAGTTCGGCAATGCTCAGCGGCGCCGCGGCCCTGAGCGCCTCGGGACGGAAAACCCGCAGCCCGTAGTGCGGCTGATAGCCGTGAATCTCCTTGACGTCCAGCATCATCAGGTAGCGGAGGATCTCCCAACTGATCACCTGCCCCGGTGCGAGCACGGGAAAGCCGGGCGGATAGGGCGTCACGAACCCGGCTGAGACGTACTCGGCGCCTCCCTCCACCGCGGCGAGCAGCGCCGCATCCATCTTCACAAACTCGCAGGCCCGCTCGTCGTAGGCGAGGAAGAAGGCCTTGCGCATGTCCCCTTCCGTCGTCGGGGCTCCGTCGTCGCGGCGGAAGGCGCCGTGGAAGCGGCTGAAGTTGGGCAGCGGCGGGCAGGCATGAATGAGCGAGGCGACGCGCGCCTCGTGGGTGCGGCGGTCGAGGGCGCTCGATTCCGCCACGCGCTCCGACACGTCGCGCGCGATGGCGATGAGGCACTCGACGAGGTAGGCGACGTCTCCGCGCGTCATCCCGATGTTCGTCATGAACAGCGCCGAATTGCGCGAGGTCTTGTTGATCTGAATCTGGAAGCGGTCCATGAGCAGGTTCTTGAAGGTGTCGCCGTCCATCCCCGTCAGCCCCACCTGCACGTTCACGCGCGTCGGGTCGAGAACGAACTCATCGAGCGCCCAGGCGCGGTCCATGCGCGCCCATCCCTCGTCGGGATCGAAGTAGAACTCGATGCCCGAAGGCCGATACGCCTCCGGAATGAGATCCGCCGGGCGCAGCACCTGAAAGAACTGGCGCAGCACGGGATGCTCGTAGATGCGCCTCCGCAGCGCCATCGCCAGACCGATGCTGCGCTGCACGAGTTCGTAGCCCTCGAGTTCGACCTGGCGCCGGCCGAGGTCGAGCGACGCGAGAATCTGGTAGTTCGGCGAGGTGGAGGTGTGCGTCAGGTACGCTTCGCTGAAGGACTCGCTCGCCTTCTGATCGAAGTCCTCGTCGTAGACGTGAATCATCGACCCCTGCCGCAGCGCGGTGAGCGTCTTGTGGGTGGACTGGGTGACGTAGACGCGCACCCGCGCGGCGCCGGGATCGGGCATCGCCGCCGCCTCGCCCGGCGACCGGTCCCGCTCGTACTCCTGCCGGCTGGACTCGCCTCGGAGCATTGACCGCAGCCGCGCCGCCGCCGCCATGCCCGTGCGCTGCCGCAGCAGCGGATCGAACGCCGCAAAGGCGAACCACGCCTCGTCCCAGTGGAAGATCATGTCCGGCTTGACGGCCAGCACCTCGCGCATGATGCGCAGCGGGTCGTAGGTCACGCCGTCGAAGGTGCAGTTGGTGAGCACGATCATGCGCACGCGATCGAGCGTTCCCGCCTCCTTGAAGAGTCGAAGATGCCGGAGAATCTCTTCGAGCGGCACCGCGCCGTACATCGAGTAGTCGCGCAGCGGATAGGGATCGAGGTAGACGACATGGGCGCCGGCCGTGACGATGGCGTAGTGAATGGACTTGTGGCAGTCGCGCGAGACGAGGACGACGTCGCCGGGGCGGATGAGCGCCTGCATCACGATCTTGTTGGCTGTCGAAGTGCCGTTGGTGACGAAGAAGGAGCGCCGTCCGCCGAAGGCGCGCGCGGCGAACTGCTGCGCCCGCTTGAGCGGGCCGAGGGGCTGGAGGAGCGAGTCCAGACCGCCGCTCGTCGCCGACGTCTCGGCGAGGAAGATGTTCATGCCGTAGAACTCGCCCATGTCGCGGATCCAGCGCGAGTTGACGATCGACTTGCCGCGCGAGATGGGCAGGGCGTGAAAGACACCCGTCGGCCGCTTGCTGTACTCGCGCAGGGCGGTAAAGAATGGCGTGTCATATCGGCTCGCCACGCCCTTGATCACGCTCAGGTGCAGTTCGAGGTAGTTGTCGAGCCGGTGGAAGACGCGCTGAAACTCCGCGCTGCCGTGCGTCGAAACTTCCTCGAGCGGCGCGTCGGTGACGAGGAACCGGTCAACCTCCGGCCGCAACTGCCTCACGACCTGCGCCAGCGTGAAGGATCTCGCCACCCCGTAGGTGCGGGGCGGGTCGAGCGCGCGCATCAGTTGCAGGTAGTGCTCCAGCGCCTCGTGACGGTTCTCGGAGAGGAACGGGAAGTTGCCGCGAATGACGCACGACTGCACCGTGGGGTTGAAGAGCACGGCGATGACGGCGTCCTCAAACGTCGGCGCCACGAGCACGTCGTAGATAAACGGATCGTCGTCGCGGCGCGCCCCCAGCAGACCAGCGCGAAGTTCACGCTGATCCGCCTCACTCAGGCGATCGACCACGAGCAGGGTGAAGCGCGGCCGACGATCGGGGGGCGGCGCCGCCGGCCGCGCCGCGGCGGCGGGGGCGGGGGCGTCGGCGGCCGTCGCGGCCTCCTCCGGCTCCTCTGCGATCGCCGGCACCCCCTGCGCCGTCAGGTGCCGAACGATCTGCGCACACCGTCGATCCAGCGACTCGTGCTGCGCCTGCTCGTGCAGCGCCGTGAGTTCCGCCACCGTCTGCCGTCCCGGCCAGCACCAGTAGGACTCCAGGATGAGCAGCAACTCCAGCGCGCTGCGGATGCGGGCGCGCGGCTCGGCTTCGTCGAGGCCAAGGCGCACGGCGTCGGTAAGCCAGTGGGCGCAGTACTTGAGATCGTTCCACGTGTCCCCGCGCAGGGTGGCGGCGTCAAAGGGCAGGTGCCGGGCCGCCCGCCTCTTCTCAACGTCGCCGGATCGATCCTCGTCGCGCGCCATGCCTTACTGTACGTCCTGAGGCGGCGCCGGCGGCGGGGGCGCCGCCGGCTGGCCCTTCTGCGCGGCGATCCCGGCGCGCGAGCCGCGCGTCGCCTTCACCAGCGGGCCCAGCGTGTCGAGATAGGTGAGGTTCGCCTTCGAGCGGTCGTAGATGGTAAAGTCCACCTTGCGGTCGCGGAAACTCTTGAGCGGCTGCCCCAGGCCGCGCAGCCCCACCTCGCGCGTCCGCCGGACGCGGTCCAGATCGATCTCGATGGGGATCATCTCCTCACCCGTGCCCGCTTCGTAGAGCAGATCGCCCACCGGGCCGACGAAGACGGAGCGGCCATTGCCCCCATCCGCGCAGCCGTTGATGTCGATGACGAAGCACTGATTGCACGCGGCCGTCGCCCGCGCGATCATCGTCTCCACTTCGCGGTCGATCGTCCCCGTCAGCGTCGGATGCAGAATCACTTCAGCGCCCATCACAGCCAGCGTGCGCGACGTCTCCGGAAACCACATGTCGTAGCAGATCGACAGGCCGAAGCGCCCCACCTCGGGGACGTCGAAGACGACGAACTCCGTTCCGCCTTCGACGCCGGCTTCGTAGGGCAGGAAGGGAAACATTTTGCGGTGTCGGGCGATGACCTCCCCCTCGGGGTTGATCACCGGCGCGGTGTTGTAGATCGTCGAGCCGAGGCGCTCGAACATCGAGCCGGGCAGGAGCCAGATGCGGTGCCGCGCCGCGATCTCCTGGTATGCCGTCTCCGGCGGGCCGGGCAGGGTGACGGCGTGATTCGTCAGCGGACCGTACGTCGCCAGTTCGCTCACCACCACCATCTGCACCCAGGGGAAGAGGTGCATGAGCAGGTCGATCTTGCCGCGGATGGCGTCGAAGTTCGGCCGGTCAGCGTGAATGTTCAACTGAAGGCCGGCGATCGCGAAGGGAGTCAACGGACACCTCTCAGGCGAAGAAGGCTGCAGACGACACGAGAGTGGAGTGTAGTCGCCTGCGGACCGCAGTGAGATCGACGCTGGGCCGGCGCTCCCAAGGCGTCGCTTCGACCACGACACCCTGCGGTCCTGATGCGGGTTCTCAGTGAAAGTCGCGCGAGGCGGCGCTCAGAGTCGGCAGGCGGCTGTCGAGACTCTCGAGGTGCTGCGCGTGCAGGTGCACGACCTCGCCCTGCCGCTCGATGCGGCCGCGTGCCAGCAGGACGTGGCTGAGGCGCGCGATGCGCCGGTAGCGCTCAAAGGTCGAGGCCCACACGACGAGGTTGGCGATGCCCGTTTCATCTTCGAGGGTGAAGAAGACGACGCCCGAGGCGGTGCTCGGCCGCTGGCGCACCAGCACGATGCCGGCGACGGAGACGCGATGCCCCTGCGGCCGGCGGAGGGCGTCGCGCAACTCTGCGCAGGGCGCCACGCCGCGCCGATCGAGATGTTCGCGGATGAAGGAGATCGGATGGGCCTTGAGCGAAAGGCCGACCGAGCCGTAGTCGGTCAGCACCTCGCTGCTCAGAGGCACGGCGGGCAGGAGAACGCCCTGCGGCTCCGTGGCGCGCTCCGCATCGACCGACTCGAAGAGCGGCATGGGATGGTCGCGCAGCGGCGCGAGGCGCCATCGCGCCGCCTGGCGGTCGAGGCCCATCGACTGAAACGCATCGGCCCGCGCCAGCGCCCGCAGCGCCCGCACCGGCACGCCGCTGGTTCGCCAGAGCGACTCGACGGTGTCGAAGCGGCCGACCGCCTCGACGGCCGCGGCGATCTGCTTCGCCTCCTTCTCGACGAGTCCCTTGACCAGCCGCATGCCGAGACGGAGGGCCGGGCCGCCGCCTGCTTCCCCTGCTTCTTCGAGCGTGCAGTCCCACCGGCTGTGGTTCACATCCACGCCGCGCACCGCGACGCCGTGCTCGCGGGCATCGCGGATGATCTGCGCCGGCGCGTAGAAGCCCATGGGCAGGCTGTTGATGAGGGCGGCGGCAAAGGTGGCGGGGCGGTAGCGCTTCAGCCACGCCGAGACGTAGACGAGCAGGGCGAAACTCGCCGCGTGCGACTCCGGAAAGCCGTACTCGCTGAAGCCCTTGATCTGCTCGAAGCAGCGGTTGGCGAACTCGGTCGGATAGCCGCGCGCGATCATGCCTTCGACGAGGCGCTTGCCGTAGCGGAAGATGGCGTCGCCCTTGCGCTTCCACGCGGCCATGGCGCGCCGCAGGCCGTCCGCCTCGTCGGGGGTGAAGCCCGCGGCCACGATCGCCAGCCGCATCGCCTGCTCCTGGAAGATCGGCACGCCGAGGGTGCGCCCGAGCACTTCCTCCACCTCCTTCGTCGGATAGACGACCTGCTCCTGCCTCGCACGGCGGCGCAGATACGGATGCACCATGCCGCCCTGGATCGGGCCCGGCCGCACGATCGCCACCTCGATCACAAGGTCGTAGAAGTTCTCCGGGCGAAGGCGCGGCAGCATCGACATCTGCGCCCGCGACTCGATCTGGAAGACGCCCACGGTATCCGCGTGCTGGATCATCTCGTAGACGGCCGGATCCTCGCCGAACTCCCCGAGCACGCGCGGAATGGTCATGGTCTCGTTCTCGTGGCGCTGGATGAACTCGAAGGACTTGCGGATGCACGTGAGCATGCCCAGCCCGAGGCAATCGACCTTGAGCATGCCCATGGCGTCGATGTCGTCCTTGTCCCACTCGATGACGGTGCGATCCTCCATCGCCGCGTTTTCGATGGGGACGAGTTCGCACAGCGGGGTGCGGGTGATGACGAATCCGCCGACGTGCTGCGAGAGGTGGCGCGGGAAGCCGACCAGTTCGCGCGAGAGGTCGATGATGCGGCGGATGGTCGGCTCCTCGGGGTTGAGGCCGATCTCGCGCACGCGCTCGTCGCTCGTCGCCTCGCCCCAGTGATTGAGGTTTTTCGCGAGGGCATCGACGCCATCGGGCGAAAGGCCCATCGCCTTGGCGACGTCGCGCACGGCGCTGCGGCCGCGGTAACTGATGACCTCGGCGGTGAGGGCGGCCCGATCACGACCGTACTTGTTGTAAAGATACTGAATCACCTCCTCGCGCCGCTCGTGCTCGAAGTCGATGTCGATGTCGGGCGGCTCGCCACGCGCGCGGCTGACGAATCGCTCGAAGAGCAGGCTGAAGCGCGCGGGATCGACCTCGGTGATGCCCAGGCAGTAGCACACCGCCGAGTTCGCCGCCCCGCCGCGCCCCTGGCAGAGAATCCCCCGGTCGCGCGCGAAGTTCACGATGTCGTAGCAGGTGAGGAAGTACGGCTCGTAGCCGAGTTCCGCAATGAGACAGATCTCGTATTCGAGCGATTCGAGCGTCTTCGCCGGCACGCCACGCGGATAGCGCCGCGCCGCGCCGGCCAGCGCCTCGCGCCGCAGATACTCCGTCGGCGACAGGCCCGGCGGGCACGGCTCCACCGGGTACTCGTACTTCAACTCATCAAGGCTGAACGCGGCCGCCCGCTCGGCGACCTCGACGGCGCGGTGGATCGCCTGCGGGTGCGCCGCAAAGAGACGGGCCATCTCCTCGGGCCCCTTGAGGTGACGCTCGGCGTTGGCGTGAAGGCGAAAACCCGCCTCATCGATCGTGCAGCCGCAGCGGATGCAGGTGAGCACATCCTGCAGGGGGCGGCGGTCGCGATGGTGGTAGAGCACGCGGTTCGTCGCCGCGAGGGGGACGCCCTGCGCTTCGCCCAGCGCGATGAGGGTGCGCAGCCGGGCATCGTCGTCGCCGTCATACGTCATGGCCGCTGCGATCGAGAGGCGATCATCATCAAAGGCGCGGCGGAGCGTCTCAACCGCCTCGACGAAGCGCGCCTCGATGACTTCGGGCGGCTCGATCACGGCCAGCATCCCGGCGCCGTGCTCAATGAGATCGTGCAGGCAGAGGTGGCACTCCCCCTTGGGCGCCCGCCGCTTGCCCAGTGTGAGCAGCCGGCACAGCCGCGCGTACGCGCCGCGGCTGGTCGGATAGACGAGCACGGCCGGCCCGTCTTCGCACGCGATGCGGCAGCCGACCGCCAGGGACAGGCCGCACTGCTTCGATGCGACATGCGCGCGAACGATGCCGGCCAGCGTGTTCGTGTCGGTGATGGCGACGCATCGGTAGCCCAGTTCGGCCGCGCGCTTCACCATCTCCTCCGGATGACTGGCGCCGCGGAGAAACGTGAAGTTGCTCGTGACGGAGAGTTCGGCATAGGGCGACAGCGCCGGCTGGTGGGAGCCGATCGGCTCGGCATCCATCGCCCGGGCCGGATGCGCACGCAACTTGGTCGAGTCATTCATCGGCATGGGGAGTGCTCAGGTGCCATGCTTCGCGGCTCTGAGCGAAGCATGGCGAAAGGGCGGGCGCGCTCGATGTTGAAGAACGCTTGAGAGAAGTTCCGCGCGCACGCCATGCATCGACCTCAGAGCGGGTCGATGCATGGCACCATCGTTTGACCTCGCCGCTTTCAGACGGCGCGCGGTGTCATGCTTCGCGGCTCTGAGCGAAGCATGGCGAAAGGGCGGGCGCGCTCGACGTTGAAGAACGCTTGAGAGAAGTTCCGTGCGCACGCCATGCATCGACCTCAGAGTGGGTCGATGCATGGCACCATCGTTTGACCTCGCCGCTTTCAGACGGCGCGCGGTGCCATGCTTCGCGGCTCTGAGCGAAGCATGGCGAAAGGGCGGGCGCGCTCGACGTTCAAGAACGCTTGAGAGAC
>JBDIVQ010000056.1:0-21554 GCA_039794345.1 Phycisphaerae bacterium
TCATGGCACTTGCGCCTGCGCTGCTGGGATTGGACTCGGTGGAGGTCGAGACGTTGAGGCTGATCGCCTGGATGTTGGATGAGCGGGCGCGGAGGATGACCTCCGTCGCGTCGCCGCTGATGGTGGTCGTGTCGAGAGACGTGTCCACCGGGGCCACAACGGGCACAGCGGGCCGGCTCATGCGACTCTCCCTCGAAACTCCGCCAGAACACCCAAGTGTACCCGACGATCGGGCGGGGTGCAAGAGAAAAACGGTCCGTTTCGTGAAACCGCCTCAGGATTCCGTTTGAAACGTATCGTTCCGCGATGGCCCGGCGCCTGGGCGGAGGGGTCGCGGGGCGGGTTCCCGCGGCGCGGGACAGCGGTCTTTCCGGCGCGGCGATCGCGGCGCATCAGTCAAAGAGGCGGGCGCGGATGGCGGCGAGGCGCTCGCGCGTGGTCTCATCGTCATCGTCGGCGCGCTGTCGCCAGGTTGCGACGTGCTGATCGAACGCGCCGCGGCTGAGGAGCATGCCCGAGGCGTGCGGGCGGCCGGCGCGCACCGCGACGGCATGCAGAAGGCGGCGCTCGCGCATGGTCAGCCCCAGGCCGCGTGAAAGCGTGCGATACGCGGGGCCGAGGCGGCTGGCGTCAGCGAGGCTCCAGCGCAGCGCGCCGACGGTCGCGCCGACGACGGCCAGCGCCGCGAGCGACGGGGCCATCCACTCCCACGAGAGACCGGGCCAGGCGCCAAGCGTGATCGGCGCGATGGAGAGCATCGAGAGGCCGGGGCGTGCGGTCGAAGGCACCGCGGGCGCGAGCGCGGGACGGCGAACCTCCGCGGGGTGCGATGCAGCGTCCGGCCGAGGATCCGCATGCTGGGGCGAGGTGCGGCGGGTCAGCGGGTCGTGGCGCGTCATGGCCGCGAGAAGGCGCCGAGCCGTGCGCCGCGCGCGATCGCGGATGGGCGGGCTGGGGTCGTGCCGGGCGAGTCGGGCGACGCGCGAGGCGCAGGGGGTGAGGGCGGCGGACTCGGCCGCCCAGAGGGCGCTGAGCCGGTGCAAGGGGCGCTGATCATCGAGCATGGCGTCGAGGCGCGTGGCCGCCGCGTCCCGATCGATGCGCGCCAGCGCGGCGATGGCGTTGGCGCGCGGGCGGTTCTCGGGTTCGTCGGTGAGCGATTCGATCATCGGCCGGTGCCGCTCGATGAGCGCGGGCGCGAGCACTTCAATCGCGTTGGCGCGAATGCGGACATCGTGGTGGCGGAGCGCCGCGAGGACCGCCTGCCGGGCGGACTCGCTCTCGACGTGCCCCAGCGCCTTGACAGCCGTGGCCGCGAGACGGGAATCATCGCACGCCGCGAGCGCGAGCAGTTCGAGTTCAACGTCGGGCAGCAGGTCGAGATCCTCGGCCATGCGCAGGGCGCGAAGGGCCGTCTCGCGACGGGAGTCGCGGAGGCGGCGGCGCAGGTTGGCCGCGAGCGAGGGGCGGTCGTCGCGCGCGGCGAGGCGGGCCGCGAGACGAACGGCATCCGCCGGCCGGCGGCCGGACCAGTGCGACCAGAGCGTCTCGAAGTCGCTCGCGTCCGCGTGCGCCGCGGCGATCGCGCGAAGGGAGCCATGGGGCGAGGCAAGCAGGCGGCTGAGCAGGGCCGAAAGCCCCGCGATGCGGCGTCGAAGGCAGTGGTGGGCCGCGAGCGAGGCGAGACGCTCATCATCGTCGGCGCAGAAGCGCGCGATCACCTCATCGGCCCGGGCGTCATCCAGCGCGATGAGGCCGCGAAGCGCGGCGAGGCGGGCGCGCGGCGTTCGGAACGAGAGTCCTTCCGCGAGGTGCAGGACGCGCTCCTCGACGGACATGGGGATGGCGGCGAGCCAGGCGGGGAGTGCGGCCTGAGCGTCGTCGTCGAGTTGGCCAACGACGGACGAAGGGGGAACGGCCGGCCGGCGCGGATCAAGTCGGCCCAGGCGCGACGCCTGCTCGGGTCGCAGGAGCAGGTGCTCGCGGCTGACGAGGAGCGCGGCGATGTGCGGCGTCAGCGCGAGGCGCTCGATGTGCTCGAGCGCCTGCCCGGCCAGGGGATCGATTCCCAGCCAGGCCAGCAGGAGGGGGGCGAGTTGCGCCTCGGGCAGGCGCTTCATGAAGCCGCGAAGCGCGAGGTGGGTCGGGTGGTCGCGGTCGGCGAGCCACCGGCTCAGGGCCGGCCCTGGGGCGGCGAGCATCCGGGCGGCGGCCACGAGCACGCCGTGCTGCCGGTGGCGCGGCCAGGTGTCAAGCGCGCGGGCAACAGCCTCGTCAAGACGATCACGGTCGGGCGCTTCGAGGGAGGGCGAGTCCGCGGCGGCGAGCCGATCGAGCGCACCGGCGGCGACGGCGGCGAGGTCCGCGTCTTCCTCGTCGAGCGCGGCGGCCAGGGAGTCGGCGCACCGCACGATCGCCGCGCGGCCGATGAGTTCGAGGGCGCTGCGCCGTTCGAGGCGGTCCGTCGAGCGGGCGCAGGCGCTGATGACGGCGGGAAGGCGGGCGGCGGCGGCGCCGACGCGAGATCGCGTCGCGTCGTCCAGATCACTCCAGCGGCGCACGACGACGGTGAAGACCGCCTCGCAGGGTCGTTCGAGAACCGCGGCGACGAGGGTCGGGCACTCCTCGGGCAGGGCGAACGCGAGGGCCTCGGCCAGGATGGAGGCGGCGACGTCGGGTGCGAGACGATCGACGAGTCGAAGCCGTTGGGCGAGTGAAGGCATGTCGAGTCCGCGCAAGTCGCGGCGGGGCAAGGGTTGAGCGCGGCGCGCGGCCGCTCGCGTCGTCGCCCAGGAACAAGCATCGGCACGTCGGGTGCAACCGCTGCAAGAGTTGGCGGTTACCATTGTGCGGGAGATCAGGAGGGCCTCCGGCCTGCGGGGGCCGGCCACGCCGTGAATCATCCGCCATCGACGGGGAAGGAAGAAAGCCGGAATCAAAGTCTCGCGAGACCGATTGGAAAGAGCAGACGGAAGGATCGGACATGAGCACACTCTCCCCCCGGGCGCTCGCCTCCCTTCAGGCGTATCGGCTCATGCTCTTTTCGCGCACGCTGCACCCGGAGTTCTTCGACATCCGCAGGCAGCGTTCGTCGCGCAACGCGCAGTATGACCTCGACACCTGGCTGTCGCGCGGCGCGCACATCATCACCTTCCGCAAGGCGGATGAGTGCGTCGTCGAGGTGCTCACGCCCCGGCCCGGCGCCATGCCCGGGCGCGGGCGGATTCACGAGTTCCCCTGCGCCGGAGAGCGCGACTTCGAGTCGCGCTTCGGCGCGCGGCTCAACTACATCACCAGCGTCCAGACCGAGATCGTCTCGGAGAATCTCTATCTCGCCACCCTCAAGGAGATGCACGAGCATGCGATCGAGAACGGCTCGCTCATGCACCGCTGGCGCGAGGACGACTGCCGCACCGACAGCCTGAGCGTGCTTGATGTGCAGTGCTATCCGTGCGAGGCGCACGCGCAGTCCTGGCACCTCGACGCGGGATGCGGACTGATCCTCCGCTCGCAGGCGGTCTTCGAGGTTCTCGCGGAGCGGGCGGCGTAGTCCCAACCCGTGACGATGACCGGCCCGGCGCTCCGGCGAAAGGCGGGGCACGGCTGCAACGGGCCACACAACGCCGCAAGAGGCGAGACCACGCCGACGCGCCGGCGAGGACGATCGCGTCGCCCGGAAATCGTCGCGCCTCTGAGACGCTTCCTCGGTTGCGCTTGCGCTCGGCGGCGAGGCGTTGACTACGTCGCGCGGGCGGCGCGATGCTCGTGGCGCAACTGGCCGCAGGCGGCCGCGATGTCGCGGCCGCGGCTGGCGCGGATGTGCGCGTTGACGCCGCGCTGCCGCAGCACCTCCTGGAAGGTGCGCACCGCGGCGTCGCCCGGCCGCGCGTACGGCAATCCGGCCACCTCGTTGTAGCGGATAAGATTCACGTTCGCACGCAGCGTCTTCGCCACCGACGCGAGTTGCCCGGCGTGGTCCGGCTGGTCGTTCACGCCGCCGAGCAGGATGTACTCGAGCGTGACCTCGCGCCCCGTCTGCTGAAAGTAATACCGCCCCGCATCCATGAGATCGGCGATGGTGGTGTACTCGGCCCAGGGGATCAACTCGCGGCGCAGGGCGTCGTTGGGCGCATGCAGACTGATCGCCAGGGTCACCGGCAGGTCTTCATCGGCGAGGCGCACGATGGCGCGCGGCAGGCCGACGGTCGAAATGGTGATGCGTCTTGCACCGATGTGCAGACCCCACGGGGCCATGAGCGTGCGCACCGCGTGCATCACCGCGGCATAGTTCGCCAGCGGCTCGCCCATGCCCATGAAGACGACGTTGCTGATGCGCTCGCCAATGGCGTGGAGATCGCGGTTGAGCAGCCAGACCTGCTCGACGATGCGGCCGGCGGTGAGGTTGCCGTCAAGCCCGCCGATCCCCGAGGCGCAGAAGGTGCAGCCGACCGGGCAGCCGACCTGCGAGGAGATGCAGGCGGTGCGCCGATCGTCGGCGGGGATCATGACGCACTCGGTCTCCGACGGGCTTTCCGCGCCCCCGGCCAGTGGGAGTGCGATCGAAGACTCAGTTTGTGAAGCCGCGGGCGCGGTCTTCCAGCGGATGAGCAGTTTGCGCGTGCCGTCGCTGCCCGTGAGGTCGGCGATGGTCTCGCCGGTGAGGAAGTCAATTCGCTCGGCGAGTACGGTGCGGTCGCGCGCGGCGAGATTGGTCATCGCGGCGGGATCGGCGACGGCATGCCGGTAGACCCACTCGAGAACCTGGTCCGCCCGGAACGCCGGCCAGCCCCACTGCTTCACCAGGTCGCGCAGCGACGCGGGGTCGAGATCGAAGATGTGCGGCCGGGCCGTCGATGGCATCGGCAATCATAAGCGGCGGTGTCCCCGGCAGCCCCGCGCGGGCGCCGCCAGAAAGGAGCCGCGCCCGGCGTCGAGCGCCGGGCGCGGCCATCGAATCAACGTTTTGGAGCCGACGCTCCGTGGTCGGACGACCTCAGATGCGGCGACGGCGCCGGCCGGCGAGGCCGATGCCTCCCAGGCCCAGCAGGGCGAGGGCGCCCGGGGCGGGGACGAGGTTGAAGTCGTCGTAGTAGACGGTGGCGCCGTTGGTGTAGAGATCGATGTTGGCGATCGCCACGTCGCCGCCGCGAACGGCCCAGGTGCCGGTCGAGAGAAGTTGGCCGTCGTAGTACGTGGACTGGGTGTTGGTATCGAGGTCGATGTCGATGCGAATCTCGGCCCAGCGGTCGTAGGCGATGTTCACCGCGTTCTCGCTCCTGTAGTCATCGAGGACGCGACCGCTGGCGAGATCGAACTGCATCTGGATGGCCCACTGGTAAGGCCCGCCGTGGTTGTAGGTGTTGTTGACGATGAAGTAGGTGTCGGCGCTGTGGTTGTTCTGGAAGAGGAGCATCCAGGCGCTGAGGCTCCACTGTCCGGAGGTGTAGCCGGAGAAGGGATGGACCGCATCGCCCGCGGGACCGACGTAGATTGACTGGCTGCCGGAGTGGGCCTGGGCGTTGGTGGCGGTGCCGGCCGCGCCGCTGGAGTTGTCCCAGCCGGCCCAGCCGCCGACGTTGTCGAGCAACTGCCCGTTGTCGTAGGTTTCGAAGCCGTCGGACCACTGCGCCAGCGCCGCCGCTGGCGCGAGCGCGATAGCCGCGACTGCCGAAAGAATGGCTTTCTTCATCCCCTGCTCTCCTTGTGTTGAAGGCTCGATCAAGTTCAGCCACGCGCCTCGAAGCGCCATGGCCGCGCGAATACGCAGACATCCGCCGAAGCACGCCTCCGGCGAATCACGAAAGACACACAAGCCAACGAGCCGCAGATCCTTCTCTCACTCCCGACAGCGAAGCGCGACGGCGCCGGGCTGCCCCGCGGAGACCTTGGAGATTCGGCCCCCATCCACCGGATTGCATTATGAAGGCAACTGGGTGGGAGGCAAGAACATTTCCGGATAATCGAGTAAAATTCAGGAAAAGTATAGTCCGATAAATGACTGCCCACGTTATCGGAACTCCGGCAGGCCGCGATGCCTACCCGCCCGCGCGGGCCGGGGCGGAGATGGTGATGCGCACCGGCTCGACCGCCCCGCCGCGCTCGTGGAGCCAGTCCACGATCCCGCTGCTGTGATCGAGCGTGATCGTCCGCCCCGTCGGATCGACGCCGCGACGGCGCATCAAGTCCCTGAGGCTCTACTGCACATCCACCTTGAGGTTGTAGTCGTAGGACTGCACGACCGGGCTGCCGGCAACGCCCTGGCAGCGCAGGACCGTCTCACCCGTGATGACGGGCGTGATGTAATACTCATACCCATCTTCGAAGGCGTAGCCCTGGCCGGGGGTGATGACGATGTCGCGTCCGTTGGCGGCGTACTGCCAGGTGAAGTGCCCCGTCACGGTCTCGTCACACTCGGCGCAGAAGTGGACGAGTGGATGGCGGACAATCTTCAGTTCGGCGACCGTCGTCTGGCCGTACTTTTCAACCGGCCCGTAGTGGCTGAGCGTAACGGATTCGGTTTCGGAGGTCACGGTCGCGTTGTCGGCGGGGACGCAGTTGGTGGCGTGGAAGTTGAAAGGGGCCAGACCGACGGCGCCGCCGCCGATCTGCGCCGAGGTCTGCGTGTAGTTGGGGGCGGAGAGCGTCATGTCATCGACGGTGATCGTGCCGTTCCACTGCCCCCCGTCGTCAGCGGCGTTGATGATGATCTGGCCCCGCAAGCCGTCGTCGAGGTCGAAGGTGACGTCCCCTTCGAGACTGCCGTCCACATAGATCGTGAAGTCGCTGTGCAGGTACCACTCACAGGTCACGTCGGCGACAAGATCGCCCGCGATGTTCCAGTCGATGTTGTACTGCCCCTGGTCGATGGGGACGATGCGTTCGCAGGTCAGGCTTCCGGTGAAGTCGCCGGCGGTGGTGACAAGGCGAGCGACGGCGCCGTATGGCACGCCGGTGCCCGTGGCGTTGATGACCGCGTGGACGGAGGCGCCCATGACGCGCCGGACGTAGTCGTGGGCGGTGATTGAGATGGGCGTTCCGACCGAGCCAATGGTGCCGCCTGCTTCGATGTTCTTGATGAGTCCGTTGGCGGCGCTGACGTTGCCCGTCACGGCGCCTCCGAAATCGAGCTGAGTCACATTCAACCCACTCGTGATTGAAGCGGTCAAGTTGCCGTCGGCGACCACGGTCCCGATAGCGTATAAGGCAATGCTGCCGACGTCATGCGAAACTTCGCACTCGTACAGAGTGATATCGGCGTCTCCGGTTGAAACGATGCTGCGCACGGTTCTGACGAGTGCGCCGTTTGCATTCGGGTTTGGCTCGACAATGACCCCGACACCGCTCGGATCATCCAAGTCGCAGATGATGTATCGAATGGTGTCCGTCGCGTTGCTTGTGCTGCGAATCCTGAAGTCACCGCCAAGGTTGTTCTCCCCCGTCGAAAGGAGAACAACATTCCATTCGCCGTCGACGAAGGTAACACTGAACTCTGGATACTCACCTTCGTTGACATCGGCGAAGACGATGATGTCTGAGAACGCATGCCTGCCAAGCAGGAGACACAGCACGAGCACCGTCACCATTCCATTACGCATGATCTCCTCTCCTACTGCCTCGTGGCGATTCAGGTTCAACGACCGTGAGCCTTCACTCCAACTGCCCGCGCCGGCCTTGCGAGGCGCAGCCCGTCGAGATAGCCGGTCTCCGGCCTTCTTCCCGTCGAGTTGTGCGGTTGCCCCGCGCGATCGTAGTGGTGAACGAAGAGCATGTCATCAAGGCAACTCGACCCAAAGGAGTACCCGTCGGTGGTGTGTTCCGACGCACCGCCGGACGCGTCGAGCAACCCCCAAGGCGTCCGCACGTCGGGATACATGCCCGCCGGCAGGCGGCTGTTATACCACTCCCACAGACCTCCGTTGGTCTGCCCGCCATTCTCGGGATACTCGATGCGCAAGCGCTCATCTGAACTTCCGGGGTGAATCCACCAGCCCCCCTTGCCTGGGCCGTCGCGATTCGGGTCGTAGTACACCGCCTTGAGCCACTCATCGGCCGTGGGAATCCAGTAGCGGGCGTCTGGCGATCGCGTGTAATCGTCGTTGTAGGAGCCGTCGGGGTTTCGGGTGAAGGTGCTCGTGTCGTAGACGCCCTTGTCGAAGGCCCACTGCTCGTTGACCTTGCCGTTGTGCAGCCAGTTGCAGAACCGCGCCGCCATGCGAAGGGACATGGTGTTCGGGGCGTCCTCCCAGCCGGGCATGGATTCGTAGACGTAACCGTTGCCCTGCCGCCGGCCGGTGATGAACATGCCGGTGAAGTGCTCGGAGAGGGGATCGCCGTCGTAAAAGGGCCAGTACGCCTGCACGAATTCGAGGTGCTGAGACGTGAGGACTTCTGACTGCGCGATGCGATACTCGTAGGGCACGCTACCGCGACCGGCGAACCAGCCGAAGTATCCCTCGAACTTGATGTTGTCCACGTCGCCGACGGTGAGCCAGACGTAGCCGTCATCCGGCTCGCGGACCGAGTGGTAGGGCGGCGCCACGGCCGAGGCGTGCGCCAGCAGCGAGACGCAGACGAAGGCGAGAAGCAAAGTACGGCTGAGCATCTTCAGACGCCTCCCCGCGGCCGGGCCGCGTTGTTCGGCACGTAGATAGCGAACCTTCGCAAGACAAGTCAAGGACATGATTCGACCTTTCTGCCGGAGCGCATGTGGTCCGACAAGCATCAGATCGACGGATCATCCGGGGAGCGGCCTGCTTTTCAAGCGGCGCGGCCGCTGGGTGGGCGCCGCAGAGAGCATCGAGGCTGCGACGCCCTCACGCCCCCGCGCGGGCCGGGGCGGAAATGGTGATGCGCACCGGCTCGACCGCCCCGCCGCGCTCGTGGAGCCAGTCCACGATCCCGCTGCTGTGATCGAGCGTGATCGTGCGTCCCGTCGGATCGACGCCGCGACGCCGCATCAGTTCCTTGAGGCTCTGCGGCAGGCCGAACTCCACTTGCTCGTCGTACACGTCGTACTGCTGCACCACCGCGTCGTAGCGCTCGATGAGTTCGGCGAGGATTTCGCGCACGAGATCTTCCGGGGCCGAAGCGCCGGAGGTGATGAGCACCGTCTCCACCCCTTCAAACCACTCCGTCTTCAGTTCCGACATGTCGTCGAGAAGGTAGGCCCGCGTCCCCGCCGCCTCGGCGATCTCGGTGAGGCGCACCGAGTTGGAACTGTTGCGGCTGCCGACGACGAGCACGAGATCGCACTCCGGCGCGATGCAGCGCACCGCCGTCTGCCGGTTCGTCGTCGCGTAGCAGATGTCATCGCTCGGCGGGGCCTTGATCTTCGGAAACGCCTCCTTGAGCGCGCGGATGATCACCTCGGCGTCGTCGAGGCTCAGCGTCGTCTGCGTCAGGTAGACGAGGCGATTCGGGTTGCGAATCTTGAGTTGGGGAATGTCGGCGGGAGACTCGACGACGAGGATCGAATCCGGCGCCTCGCCGACCGTGCCGACGACCTCATCGTGCCCGCTGTGGCCGATGAGGAGAATCTGGTAGCCGTCGCGCGCGTAGCGGATGGCCTCCATGTGGACCTTGGTGACGAGCGGGCAGGTGGCGTCGATGGCGGTGAGGCGCCGCTGCCGGGCCGCCTGGCGGACGGCCGGGCTGATGCCGTGCGCCGAGAAGACGACGATGGAATCGGGGGGGACCTCGTCGATGTGGTCGATGAAGGTCACGCCGCGCTCCTCGAAACGCCGCACCACGTGCTTGTTGTGGACGATCTCGTGGTAGACGTAGATCGGCTCATCGGGACACAGGGCGAGGATCTGATCGACGACATCGACGGCCATGTAAACGCCGGCGCAGAATCCGCGGGGGTTGGCAAGAATGACCTTCATCGTGTGAATGATACGGCTGTGAAGGAGGGTGAGCGGTGTGAATGCCGCTGACCGGCATCGCGATCCATGCCGCTAGACTTTGCACCATGTCCGTCGATGTCCCGAACTCCAATGCAGGAACCGCCGTCGCGGACTCCTTCCGCGCCTGCCTGGACCTGGCGCTGAGCCACTATGAGAACTTCTCGGTCATCAGCCGCCTGTTGCCGCGCGAGCATGAGGCGGACTTCGCCGCCGTCTACGCCTTCTGCCGCACGGCCGATGACGCCGCCGACGAGCGAGGGGACAAGGCGGTTTCGCTCGCCGAACTGGCCGGGATGCATCGGCAGGTCGATCGCTGCGCCGCCGATCTGCCGGTGGACGGACCTTACTTCCCGGCACTTGCGGCGGTGATGCGCCGGCACCACGTTCCCGCCGAGCTTCTCCACCGTCTCCTCGCCGCCTTCGAGCGCGATCAGCGCCAGAGCCGCTACGAGACGTGGGAGGACCTGCTCACGTATTGCACCGGCAGCGCCGATCCCGTCGGGCGTATCGTCCTGCTTATCACCGGCCACGGGAATCACCCCGAGATTGAGGAGATGTTCCGCTTCAGCGACGCGACCTGCACCGCCCTGCAACTGACGAACTTCTGGCAGGATGTGGCCCGTGACCTGCTTGATCGCGACCGCATCTACATTCCGGAGGAGATGATGCGGCGACACGGCCTGACCGAGGCGGACCTGCGATCGATGGTCGAGGCCGGACGGGCTGGCGAGGCCTTTCTGCGCCTCGAGGCGGACCTCGTGGCGCGGACGCGGCCGCTGTTCGAGCATGGCCGGGCACTCTGGCCGCGGGTGAAGGGTTCTGTTCGGCCCGCGATCCAGTTGTTCACCGCCGGGGGCGAGGCGATCCTCCGCGCGATCGAGAGGCAGCGCTATGATGTGCTCGTGCGCCGGCCGACGCTGACGCGGTGGGGCAAGGCGTCCCTGGCGGCGCGGGCGTGGATCGGGCTTCGGCTCGGCGTGGACGTTTTCTGACAGAAGCGGGTGATGATGAGCCGAACCGCCGCCTCAGCCATGAGCGCCTCGACCCTTTCGGGGGAGCCAAGCGCCCCGATCGCGGCCAATGCGCCGGACCTTCGCGACGCCTACGAACAGTGCCGGCAGATCACCCGCGCCAACGCCCGGAACTTCTACTTCGGCCTGCGCCTCACCCCTGAGCCGAAGCGATCCTCCCTCTACGCGATCTACTCGTGGATGCGCCTGGCGGACGACCTCGTGGACGACAGCGCCGGGGATGAAGCGGCCCTGACGGAGTTCCGCGAGCGGACCGGCCGGGTCTTCCGCGGCGCCTGGCGGCCGCACCGCGACGCCCGGCACGCCGACGAAGTGAACGGCCACCGGGACATGTGGCTCGCCTTTGCCGACACCGTCCAGCGCTTCCGCCTGCGCGAAACCGAGTTCCGCGAGATGATCGAGGGGCAACTGAGCGATCTCCACGGGGCGCGGTACCAGACCGTGGACGACCTGATCAACTACTGCCGTCACGTCGCCTCGACGGTCGGCCTCGTGTGCATCGCCATCTGGGGTTACGACGGGAGCGAGCGGGCGCGGCGGCTGGCGGAGTGGCGCGGCGTGGCGTTCCAACTCACCAACATCCTCCGCGACTATGCGGAGGACTACGACGCCGGGCGGGTCTACCTGCCCGCGGACGACTTCGCCCGCTTCGGCCTGTCGCCTTCGGAGTTGCGGCACTGGTCGAGGCCGCAGGCCTGCCTTGAGTTCATGCGCTTCCAGATCAAGCGGGCGGGGGAGTACTATGACCGCTCGGCGCCCCTCGATGCGCTGGTTCACGAAGACGGGCGTGCGGCGCTGGCGGCGATGACGCGCATCTACCGCCGCCTGCTCGATCTCATCGCCGTCGCCCCGAAGCGGGCCGCAGCGGGCACGGCGCGCATCCGCGTCGCGACCTCGCGCAAGATCATGATCGGCCTGCGGGCCGCGTGGGCCAGGCGGCGGAACGGGTCGTGAGCGCATCCGGGCGCGTCGCGGTCCTCGGCGGGGGCGTGGCGGGGCTCGCGGCCGCCCTCTCCCTTCACCAGGCCGGAAGGCATGTCACGCTCGTCGAAGCGCGCAACCGCCTCGGCGGACGCGCGACGAGTTTCACCGATCCCGCCACCGGCGAGCGCATCGACAACTGCCAGCACGTTGTGCTCGGCTGCTGCACCAACCTGGTCGATTTCTACGAGCGCCTGGGTGTCGCCGACCGCATCGAGTGGTACGAGGAGATGTACTTTGCGTCGTCGGACGGGCGCATCGATGTGCTGCGGGCGTCGCCGCTGCCGGCGCCCTTGCACCTCGCCCCGGCGCTGCTGCGCTTCGGCGCCTACAGCCGGTCGGAGAAGGTGGCGCTGGCGCGCGGGATGAAGGCGATTGCCGCGGCCGATCGAGGCCGCGTCGCCCATCAGACCTTTGCTCGCTGGCTCACGGAGCGCCGCCAGCCGGAGCGCCTGATCCGGCGCTTCTGGGACGTCGTGATCATCAGCGCGTGCAACCTGCCCTGCGATCGCGTCTCCGCCGAACCGGCGCTGCAGGTGTTTCAGGAAGGGTTCCTCGCGCATCGCCGCGCCTGGCGTCTCGGCGTGCCGCGCTGCCCGCTGGTCGATCTTTACGACGGCGCGGCCCGGTTCATTGACGACCTCCGCCTCTCCACGCGCGTCGTCCGCCTGGAAGGCGGGGAGCGCGTCGAGCGAGTCGTGCTCGACGACGGCTCGGCGCTCGATGCGGACGCGTACGTGCTGGCCCTGCCCTTCGAGCAGATCGAAGCGGTGGCCGACGAGGCGATGAGGCAGCGCGATGGACGGCTGGCCCAGCCGCGCGGCCTGACGCACAGCCCGATTCTCGGCGTCCACCTGCGCTTCGAGCGGCCGGTGAGCGATCTGCCGCATGCGGTGCTGCTCGATGCGGACGTGCAGTGGGTGTTCTTCAAGGAGGAGGGGCGGACGGCCCATGCCGTGATCAGCGCGGCGGACGCGTGGATGGCGCGCAGCGCCGATGAGATTGTCGCGCGCGTGCGGGCCGACCTTGCGATTCACTTCTCCGAGGCGGCGGAAATGAGCGGCAACGCGCTGCTCAGCCGCCGCGTCGTGAAGGAGAAGCGGGCGACCTTCGCGGCCGTCCCGGGCGCCGAGGCGCACCGTCCGCCGACCCGCGGATCGATCGGGAATCTCTTTCTCGCGGGCGACTACGGCGCCACCGGCTGGCCGGCGACGATGGAGGGGGCAGCGCGGAGCGGATATGCGGCCGCAGAGGCGATTCTCGGCCGCGGCGTCGTCGTTGCCGATCTCAGGCCAGCGCTGCTCTATCGCGCTGCGCGGCTCGTGTGAGTCCTCTCCGGCGCATCGGCCTGGTTGTTCGTCCCCGCGCGGACGGCGTCGAGAGCGATGAGACGGCGCGGGCAGGCCACTACAATCGCCCGCGGCATCGAGGCCGCAGGGTTGACGAGGCGTCACACGGAGGTGATCGGCATGGCCAAGGGCAAAGCGGGCGGCGGGAAGGTTGCGGCGGGGGCGCGGCGCGGCGGCGGCAGCGCGACAACGAAGAGTGCGCCCCGCACGGAGCCCGTCAAGTCCGCGGCCACGCTCCGGCGGATTGATGAGGTCGCGCAGTCGGTCGTGAAGTCCTCCCTCGCCGGGCGCGATCCGTTCGTGGACATCCCCACGCGCAGCCTGGCGAACACGAGTTTCAACAAGAGCAAGCGCATTCTCGAGATGGGCAGCGCCAGCCAGCGGCGCAACCTCTTCAACCTCGGCCAGGCGAAGAAGTTCATGCAGACGATGCTTCTCGCCAAGGGGTGCAAGGATCTCATCGAGCGCGGCAAGACCGCCAGCCTCCGCGGCATGTTCTACGCCGGCCTGCACACCATCGAAGGGACGAAGGAAAAGACCTTCGACGACCAGAGCGAGTCGGACGCGATCCTCGAAGACCTCGAAGTGACCCTCGAAGCCCTGCGCGAGGAACTGCACGTCTACGCCGACAAGCGCGGCGACATGGTCGGCAACATCACCCTCATCGACAACGGCGATGAAATCGACTGCCGCCGCATGGGCTCGGGAGGCTACGGCATTCCGAGCATCACCGAGCCGCGCGTGATCCAGTTCAAGAAATGCGAAGCGGAGTTTGTCCTCCACGTCGAGAAGAACACCGTCTGGCAGCGCTTCAACGAGGACAAGTTCTGGCGGAAGCACAACTGCATTCTCACGCACGGCAACGGCCAGCCGCCGCGCGGCGTGCGCCGCCTGCTCCAGCGCCTCAATCAGGAATTGGGGCTCCCTATCTACTGTTTGCTCGACTGCGATCCCTGGGGGCACTACATCTACAGCGTCATCAAACAGGGATCGATCTCCCTCGCCTTCGAGTCGCGCCGCATGGCGGTTCCCGAGGCGAGGTTCCTCGGAATCCGGGCCATGGACTACGAGCGCTACGACCTGACGGATGATGTCCAGATCGCCTTGACGGATCGCGACCGCACGCGGGCCAGGCAGATCGCCGAATACCCCTGGTTCGCGGACAAAAAGCCGTGGCAGAAGGAGATCGCGGCCCTGCTGCGCAACGGCTTCAAGATGGAGGTCGAGTCGCTGATCACGAAGGACATCTCGTATGTGACGGAGGTCTACGTGCCCGACCGCCTCAAGGCGCAGGACTGGCTGGACTGAGCGCGGCGGCGTGTGAAGGGGCGCGGCGAGCAAACCCCTGCAACCAGGGCGGACTCCGCTTGTATCCTGTCGGGGAGAATGGTAAACTGACCTCCTGAGAACGTCAGCCGCGCGGTGTGCGCCGCCCGGCCCGGGGGAGCGGCTGACCTTGCCTTCAGGGATGGATGGAGTGTGTCCCGGCGATCCGCGGAACTGTCGCGCCTCTGTTGCGCCCGGTCGGAAGCGTCGCGCGGGGAGAGACGGACGACTTCAGACGTGGAGCAGCATCACCATGCCAACAGCGAACACCAGTCCGGTCCGGCTTCGGCGGGTGCTCATCGCCGACGATGAGCATCTCGTGGTCGAGGGGTTGACGCGCAACCTCGTGGACCTCAACTACACCGTCACCGGGAGTTGCAAGAACGGCGAGGAGGCGGTGCAGTGCTGCCGCGATGATCGCCCCGATCTCGTGCTCCTCGACATCCAGATGCCGAAGATGAACGGCCTGGATGCGGCGCGGATCATCTACGGCGAGATGGGCGTTCCCGTCATCATCATCAGCGCGTTCTCCGACGCGGAGTACCTGCGCACGGGTGCGGGCGTGGGGGTGTTCGGCTACCTGCTCAAGCCGGTCACACGCGACGACCTCGAAGCGGCGATGACCATCGCCTGGGCGCGCTTTCAGGAGCACAAGGTGGCGCGGGAGGAAATCGCCCAACTCAGCCGCCGCCTCGAAGACCGGAAGATCATCGAGCGGGCGAAGTGGATCCTCGTCGAGCGCCTGCAGATCACCGAAGAGGTCGCCATGAAGCGGCTCCAGAAGCAGGCGCGCGACAACCGGCGGACGCTGGCGGACGTGGCGCGGAGCATCCTGGAGAACGCGGAACTCTTCGTGGCCGGTCCCCCCGCGGCCGCAACTTGAATGAGGGGAGGCGTGAGGAATCGGCGATTTTGCCGGATAATTCCGGCTTTTGCTGGCAATCGCGGGAGAAGGGGCTAGACTAGTCAAGAACCCGGGCCACGTTGCCCGAGCGGCTCCGAAGGCATGGCGCCTTCCGCGAACGAGTCTGGTGGGCGAGTCGGGCCTGGAAGCGACCGATTCGCGAGACGCGTCGCGTTGCCGGGCCGGTGAAGCGAAACTGAACCAAACGGCGTCAGGTTTTACCTGCGGCGTGTGCGCAACGTGGGTGCCGGACCGACTGGGCCGGCCGCGAGAGCGCGCCTCGACACCTGAGACCGACAATGCCCGCCCGCAAGGGTGGGCGCAGACGAAGGCCGGCATCTAGAAGGGGAGTGCCGGCCTTCCTGTCTTTTCGCCCGGTGCTCGCCCGGGACTTTCACGAAATCGGACCTTCGCGCTCACGCGGCGGCGCGCCCCGGTCGATAACTGCCTCACCGCGTGGGCGGTGAATCGTGAAGTCGGCCTGGAAAGTCGTCCGATAAGGGCCTTGCGTCCGCACCTGCGTGCGGCGCGAGAGGCGGGAAGGCCACCCGCCCCCGGAAGAGAGTGGTGTCATGACTACGCACAGATCAACGGCCTGTGTTGTGCTTCTTGCCGCGGTGCTGATTTCGGCGCACGGGTGCGCCGGCCCGGGATCGAAGTCCGCGGCTACCGGAGCGCCCGCCCCGCCGCCCGCGCGCGTCGAGACCGGCTCGGGCACGTCCGGCGCCGCCGACGAGCAGAACCCCTCCACATCGAGCGCCTACGTGACTCTCGACGCAGCGCTGAGCGCCGGCGAGAACCCCTTCGAGTCGCGCGAGCGCCTGACCGAGGGCCCTGCGGACGGATCGCGTTTCGACCCATGGCTGGGGCTGTTCGGCGAGATCGACGGCCTCGGCGGCCGACCGACGCAGACCCCCGCCATCGAGAACATCACGCAGGTGACCTTCGCAAGCGAAGGGCGCGACGCCGAACCCGACGCCGACAAGACCGGTGCGTACATCGTCTACTCGAGCACGCAGCACAACCGCGCGCCGGACATCTACACGAAGAAGGTTGACGGCCTGACGGTGCAGCAACTCACGAGCGATCCGGCGAGCGATCGCATGCCCAAGTTCAGCCCGGACAACTCGCAGATCGCCTTCTGCTCGGACCGCGGCGGCAACTACGACATCTACATCATGGATGCGGCCAGCGGCGGGCAGGCGGTGCAGGTGACCAGCGATACGGCGCATGAGATTCATCCGTCGTGGTCGCCCGACGGTAAGCACCTTGTCTACTGCCGTCTGAGCGAGCAGTCCGGCCGGTGGGAGTTGTGGGTCACTGAGACGGACAACTTCAACTCGCGCCGCTTCATCGGGTACGGCCTGTGCCCGGAATGGAACCCCGATCCGGGGTCGAATCTCATCGCGTTCCAGAAGCCGCGCGAGCGCGGCAGCCGCCTCTTCAGCATCTGGACGCTGGAGTTCGTCAACGGCGAAGGGATGAAACAGACGGAGATCGTCAGCGCCGCCAACGCCGCGGCGATCAATCCCTCGTGGAGCCCGGACGGCAAGATGCTCTGCTTCACCACCGTCCTCGAACCGGGCAGGCCGGGGCAGCACCTCGTCACTGAGCGCGAGACCTGGGCGGACATCTGGGTCGTCAATCTCGACGGCGCCAACAAGGTCAACCTGACCAACGGACAGTACACCAACGTCGAGCCGACCTGGAGCCCCGACGGCCGCATCCTCTTCGTCTCCAACCGCGCGGGGATCGAGAACGTCTGGGCGATCGGCCCGGATCGCACGATCCAGACCGCGCGGGGACCGGCGATGAACGCGTCCAACGCCGGCATGGCGGAAGTGGAGACGCAACCTTAGCGGACCTTGCAAGTCCGGCGGGTGATCGGTCCGAAAAAGGAATGATGGCCTGAGATTCTCAGCGTGTGCCGGCGGGCGGAGTCCGTCGAGGATGGCAGGACGCCATGACAAGTATGCAGATCATGACGAACAGGCGCCTGCGGGCGGTTCTCGCGGCCGTTCTTGTCGCCGCTCTGGGCGGTTGTGCGCGGCCGGAGCGGCCGGTCATCAACCCGAGGCTCATCAGTCCTTACGATGAGCCTGTTACCTGGGCCGTCGCTCCGCTCGCCAACGAATCGGCCGTGAGCGTGGTGGACGGCGTCAACGTCGCCGACATCATTGCCCGCGAGGTGCAGAAGATCGAGGGGATCGACGCGGTGCCGGTGCAGCGCGTGCTGGAAGCGATGCGGGCGATGGACATCGGGTCGATCGATTCGCCCACGACGGCGCGGTCGGTGGCGCGGCTCATCGGCGTGGACGGGATCATCGTCGGTTCGATCACGGCGTGGGATCCGTACAACCCGCCGATCCTCGGGCTGACCCTTCAGTTGTACGCCGCCTCTCCCGCCCCGATGGGCGACGATGCGATCGAGAACATCGGCCGGGCTCCCTCGGACACGATGCTCCGGGGATTCGCGGCGGAGGATCGCCCCGCTTCGAGCGTGGCGATCGTCGCCGACGCCTCCGACAACGGCGTGCGCATCGACGTCGAGCGATTCGCGCGCGGCCGAACGGAAACCAATTCGGCGCTCAACTGGCAGCGTTATCTGGTCGTTATGGATCTGTATACGCAGTACGTCGTTGATCGTCTGCTCCGCGATCTGCTCAGGGAAGAGCGGTGGCGGGCAGCGGATCGGCTCGCGAGAGCGAGCAAACGACCGGCCTCCTAGGCGCCCGGGTCCGCTGACCCGCGCGGCTGAGAGGGCGGCCGCGAAAGGGACAGGCGGAACCGGCATGGAAGCCGAAAGAAGC
Organism: Phycisphaerae bacterium; assembly: GCA_039794345.1. Taxonomy (GTDB): domain Bacteria; phylum Planctomycetota; class Phycisphaerae; order Phycisphaerales; family UBA5793; genus UBA5793. The sequence continues at coordinate 18,307 of JBDIVQ010000056.1, forward strand.
AGCATCTACCGAAGAACGCGTTTGGAATGTCCGGACACCCCGGAGTCGTTGTTGCGCGCAAGTGCAATGAGGGACTAGGCACCAGGCACCAGGCACTCGTGCCGATCTCCCCTCATGCCTGATGCCTAGTCCCTAGTGCCTCTTCAACCCACGGAACCACACCCATGGCCAATCTGCAGATCATCGAGTCGTTCCTGAACTACCTCCTGCACGAGCGCCACTTCAGCGCCTACACCGCAAAGTGCTACGGCGCCGACCTGCGGCAGTTCTGCGATTACCTGGCCGACGAGTTCGACATCAGCGTTAACGTCGAACAGGAGGGGCGGGCGCTCCAGGCGGCGCGGCTCAGCAGCGCCAACGGGACGGGCGCCGGCCACGCCGCGGCTCCGACCGTCACCGGCAACATCATGCAGGCGGACGTCAACGTCATCCGCGCCTTCCTCGCCCACCTCAGCGAGCAGAACTACTCCGCCTCCACGATGGCGCGCAAGATCGCCACCCTCCGCTCCTTCTACAAGTGGGCGGACCGCACGGGCGTGGTCAAGGGCAATCCCATGGTGATGATCCGCACGCCCAAGCAGGCCAAACGCCTGCCCAAGGCCATCACCGTCGAGGAGATTGAACGCCTTCTCAGCGCCCCCGACGACCGCGAACTCCTCGGCGCCCGCGACCGGGCCATCCTCGAAACGCTCTACTCGACGGGAGTGCGCGTGAGCGAACTCGTCGATCTTGATGCGGCCGACCTCGACGAGTACGGCGAGGCGCTGCACATCCGCGGCAAGGGGAAGAAGGAGCGCCTCGTGCCCCTCGGGTCGCACGCGCTGGCCGCGATCCGGCACTACCTCGCCATGCTCCATCAGGATCCGCGCTTCAGGCAGGCGGAGGCTGCCGGCAAGCGCCTGCCCCTGTTCATCAACAAGCACGGCGGTCGGCTCAGTTCGCGCTCGGTCCGCCGCAAACTCGACAAGTACCTCCGCGAGGCGGGGCTGGACCCGACGATCAGTCCGCACACGCTGCGGCACAGTTTCGCCACGCACCTGCTCGGCAACGGGGCGGACCTGCGCAGCGTCCAGGAACTGCTCGGCCACCAGTCGCTCTCGACGACTCAGATCTACACGCACCTCACGACGCAGCGCCTGCGGGAGGCCTACGACGACGCGCACCCTCGGGCTGAGGCCGGTTGAACGCCCCAAACCGGCCCGGGAAGTGGACAAGGGGGCACGCCGGACGCCTCGGGCGGACGGTGAGCGGACGTCGGCGACCGGGTGGGGTCGACGTCCGCCTTTTCCCCCTTTTCCGCGAGGTTCGCCGGCCCGGGCGGGAAAAACGAACTTGCCTCGCCGCCGAAACGTGATACATTTCAGGGGCCGGTGAAGGACGCCCGCCGTTTGGGGATTGGTGTAACGGTAGCACGACTGACTCTGGATCAGTTAGTGAAAGTTCGAATCTTTCATCCCCAGTTCCACTGACGCACCACCGAACGATCCACACCGAAGCCCACGTTCAATGAACGTGGGCTTCGGCGTGTACGCGCGGAAGCCGCGCGATCGCACCGGCGTCAGTTCAACTCCCCGATCGCCTTGCACAGTTCGCTCATGCTCTTCTTCGCGTCGCCGAAGTACATGAGGGTGTTCGGGGCGACGAAGAGTTCGTTCTCGACGCCCGCGTAGCCGGCGGCGAGAGAGCGCTTGCAGACGATGACGGTCTGGGCCTTGTCCACGTCGAGGATGGGCATGCCGTAGATCGGGCTGGACTTGTCATGCCTCGCCGCGGGGTTGACGACGTCGTTGGCGCCGAGGACGATCGCCACCTCCGCCGTCTCGAACTCCGGATTGCACGCATCGAGATCGAGCAGGCGGTCGTAGGGGATGTCCACCTCGGCAAGGAGGACGTTCATGTGGCCCGGCATGCGGCCGGCGACAGGATGGATGCCGAAGTAGACCTCCGTCTCGCGCCCGCGCAGGAGATTGAAGAGGTCGCGCACCGCGTGCTGCGCCTGCGCCACCGCCATGCCGTAGCCCGGCACGATGATGACCTTGCGCACGCCGTCGAGCGTGAGGGCGAGTTCTTCGGCATCGATGGTGCGCACCGGGCGATCGTCGTGGTGGGCGCTCGCGGCGCCGGTGCTGTCGTCGGTCCCGACGCCTCCGAAGAGGACGTTGGCGAGGCTGCGGTTCATCGCCTTGCACATGATTGAGGTGAGGATGATTCCGCTGGCGCCGACGAGCGCGCCCGAGACGATCAGCGCCTTGTTGGGCGGATCGAGAATGAAGCCCGTCGCGCAGGCGGCGATGCCCGAGTAACTGTTGAGCAGGGCCACCATGACGGGCATGTCCGCTCCGCCGATGGCGATCGTGAGCGTCACGCCGAGGATCGAGCCGAGAAAAGCGATGACCAGCAGCGTCCAGCCGGCGTCCACGTCAGCCGCGATCCAGATGGAGGCGGCGACGGAGAGGAGCGTCATGAGCGCGTTGCCGAGCAGTTGCCCCGTCCACTGCCGCGGCCGGCCGGCGATGAGGCCCTGCAACTTGCCGTAGGCGACCATGCTGCCGGTGAACGTGACCGAGCCGACGAGGATGCTCAGCCCCATCGTCAGGCCCTGGTCCGTGGTGATGGGGAGGTTGATGTCGTCGCTGCGGCGGAGGTACTCGCTGCCCACGACGAGGACCGACGCCAGACCGCCGAAGCCGTTGAAAAGGGCGACGAGTTGCGGCATGGCCGTCATCTGAATGCGGATCGCCAGCACGGCGCCGATGGCCGAGCCGATGACCAGCGCAATCGCGATCCACACGAGGCTGAGGTAGTTCTGCACGTAGAGCGTCGCGACAATGGCGATGAGCATGCCCACCGCCGCGGTCGTGTTCCCCCGCCGGGCGGTGCGCGGCGAACTCAACTGCTTGATGCCGAAGATGAAGAGGATGGCCGCGACGAGGTAGGCAATGTCCTGCGACATGCTCACCCACGTGGGAATCGACGTCGGGATGGTTGCGGTGATGAGCATGGCGTTGTTCGATGTCGCTGTCATGACTCGGGCGCCGCTTGCGGCTTGACGAGTGATTTTCTGACGTCTCGTTGACTCACTGACGATTCGTGTCCTTCCACACCCTCGACGCGCTCCCCTTCGCAAAGCCTCCGGGTCGCGGCTAAACCTGATGCCTAGCGCCCAATGCCTAGTGCCTAGTGCCTAGTGCCTAGTGCCTAGTGCCTAGTGCCTAGTGCCTAGTGCCTAGTGCCTAGTGCCTAGTGCC
>JBDIVQ010000057.1:0-21441 GCA_039794345.1 Phycisphaerae bacterium
TGGATGTGGAGTGATCGGGGTGTGCTGCGAAGGCGGAGGTCTGAGCGCGATGATCGGCGAATCGATCGGCAAGGTCTGGTCTGCGGCGATCAGTTCGAGTCGCCCGTGAGCGTGGCCGCCTCAATCGAGAGGGTGCAGATCATCCCGGAGGGGGTGAAGCGGAAACTCACCGTCCCGCTGAGTTCGAACTCGATCAGTCCGCGTACGAGCCGCAGGCCGGTTCCGAACTGGTCGGGCGGGATTGACGAAGGTCCGTCGGTCTCGGACCACTCGATGTTCACGCGGCTTCCCGCGCGTGCCCAGGCGACGGCGATGCGGCCGTCGGTCGTCGAGAGCGAGCCGTGCCTGAGCGCGTTGGTGGCGAGTTCGTGAAAGGCCAGCGCCAGGGGCAGCGCGGGACGCGGACGGACCGTCACGGCGCAGCCTTCGATGGAGATGCGGTGGCTCTGATCGACGATGTACGGCGCGATGGAGAGTCGGATGAGGTCGGCGAGATCGACGCCGGTCCATTTCGCCTTGGCGAGCATTTCGTGCGTGCGGGCCATGGCCTTGACGCGGGAGGCGAACTTGGTGCGGAACTCGCCGATGTCGTTCGTGCTCGCGGCGGTCTGATCGAGCAGGGCGAGGACGCTGGCCAGGTTGTTCTTGACGCGGTGGTCGAGTTCGTGCGTGAGCAGTTGCTGGCGCCTCTCAGACTGGCGCTGCTCCGTCATGTCGAGGAAGAGAATCTGGCGCGCCGTCCCGCCGGCGAACTGGATGGCGTTGGCGATGATCTCGACGTTCAGTTCCGTCCCGTCGCGGCGCACGAGGCGTTCATCGGCGTAGCGAACCGCCTCGGTCAGGCCGTCGAGACGCGCGATGCGCTGACGAACCGTCTCGTGGTGATCGACGGGGACGACGTCGTACACGCTGCGGCCGACGATCTCCTCGGGGCGGTCGTAGCCGAGCAGGCGCACCGCCGCCGGGTTGGCGAACTGGAAGCGATCCTCGCGGTGGATGAGCACGCCGATGGGGCTTGATTCGACGAGGCGGCGGTACCGCTCCTCGCTCTCGCGCAGGGCATCGACGGCGCGGCGATGCTCGGTGATGTCGATGAGAACGATGTGCCAGCGGGTCCGCTCTCTGTCAAGGCGAAGGGGACGGCTGAGCGACCGGACCCAGCGCCACGACCCGTCGTCGGTCCGCAGTCGCGCTTCGCAGTCCACGGTTCCACCGTCGCGCAGGCCGCGCTCCGCAGCCGCCTTCACCACCGCGCGATCCTCGGGATGCAGCAACTCGAAGAGCAGGTCGAAATCCGCCTCCACCCGGGCGGCGGACTTGGGCCCGATGATGTCCTCCAGCCCCGGCCCGAGGTAGATGAGTGTGCGCGGCTTGCCGGGCGCCGCCTCGTAGGAGTAGATGACGCCGGGGATGTGCTCGGCCACGGCGCGCAGCCGCTCTTCGTTCTCGCGAAGCAGGGACTGGCTCATGAGCAGCCGCGCGGAGACAAAGGCCAGACCCGCCGCCGCCAGCAGGCCCGCAATCATGATCGGCAGCGTGTCATCGACCGTCGTTCCGGCCGCGAGATCAGAGCGCGGCGCGAGCACCACCCGCCACGTGCGCCCGCCCAGCTCTACCTCGCGCGACCGCGAGCGCGGCCGCGGGGCGCTCGCCTCCTCCGATCCGAAGAGCCGGTCTCCGCCGTCCCAGACCACGCAGTCGAAGTTCTCGCGCACCCGCGCATCGAGGCACGAATCAACGAGCGAGGCGACGTCGAGCGAGGCGCTGAGCGCGCCCTGATTTCTCTCCGCTGAACCGATCGGCAGATAGACCACCACGCCCTGCTCGCGCGAGGTGAGGTTGAGCAGGGGCGTGAGGCGCCACTCACCCGTCTTCAACGCCTGATTGAGGATCGGACCGGCGACGACGTGAGCGAAGATGCTCTGCCCGACGGCTGACTGGCGCGTCTGCGGCACCGTCCAGCGGACGATTCCCGTTTCGTCGATCCAGGTGATCGAGGAGAGCGCGACCGTCACGTCGAGCGTGGACTCCACGTGCTCGCGGAGCAACTCGGGGGAAGTGATGTGTCCGCGGCGCCAGTCGTAGCGGATTCTCTCCAGCAGGTTGATGCGGAATGTCACCTGCTCGACGATGCGAGTCGCCACCTGTTCAGTGGTCAGATCGGCGCGGCGGGCCGCTTCCGCCTCCTCGCGCTTCTCCACCACGCTCCACAGAACGGCGAACAGGCCGCTGACGATCGCGAACACGACGAGCGGGACAAGGATGTTCCAACGGGACTTGCGGCGAATCATCTGCGAGAATCCTGCGCTGACCCCCGCTCTATTCTCCGCGCCTCAACCGCCTGGGTCGAATCCCCCCCGGGGCTTCGTCAGCGGACCGGGGGGAGGGCGATTCTGCGGCCGCAATGGAATACTCCGCTCCGCGGTGCGTCAGCATTGAGGCCGAATCCGGGCCGGCGAGGCGATGTTCGCCTGGCGCGGCCCTGTGCTTTTTTCCCGGCGAAGGAGATTCCCGATGAGACACCGCCCCGCTCCGAACCCTCTCCGCCTCGCGTCGCTTCCGCTCCTGCTCGCGGCCGCCGTCCTGCCCGCGGGCTGCAACTCCACTTCCACAAAGAGTTACGCGCCGGCGTCGAGTCAATCGAGCCTCCTTGCGGCGCCCGGGCTGGGGGCGTCGTGGAGTCCGAGCGAGTCGCTGCGATACGCCTCCCCCGGGCGGATGCACCACCCCTCGCCCTACGTCCGGCCCGAAGGCGGCGACCGCTACGGGGAGATCCGCGAGCAACCCTTCAGCCGGGCGACCTCTGAGCCGCTCTCGACCTTTGCCGTGGACGTGGACACCGGCTCGTACAGCAATGTGCGGCGGTTCATCAGCGACGGGCATCTGCCGCCCCCCGAGGCTGTGCGCATCGAGGAGATGATCAACTACTTCGACTATGAGCCGCAGCCGCCTCGCGGCGAGCACCCGGTCGGCGTGGACGTTGAAGTCGCCTCCTGCCCCTGGCGGCCGGACCATCGACTCGCGCGCATCCACCTCACGGCGCGGCCGAGCGACGGCGCTGAGCGGCCGCCGGCCAACCTCGTCTTCCTTCTCGACGTCTCCGGCTCGATGGAGCCGGAAGACCGCCTTCCCCTCATCCGCAAGGCGATGCGCGTGCTCGTGGATGAACTCCGCGCCGATGACCGCGTCGCGATCGTCACCTATGCAGGCACGAGCGGCGTGGCGCTGCGCTCGACGAGCGTGAAGCACCGCGGCGAGATTCTCCACGTCATCGACCACCTTCGCGCCGGCGGGAGCACGAACGGCGCCTCGGGGATTCAACTCGCCTATGACCTCGCCGAATGCAACTTCATCGAGGGCGGCATCAACCGCGTCCTGCTCGCGACCGACGGCGACTTCAACGTCGGCATGACGAGCGACCGCGCGCTCGTCGATCTCATTGAGTGCAAGGCTCGAAGCGGCATCTTCCTGACCGTGCTCGGCGTCGGTCGCGGCAACCTCAACGAAGCGATGATGGAGCAGATCGCCGACTGCGGCAACGGCGTCTACGCCTATCTCGACTCCTTCCACGAAGCCCGCCGCGTCCTCGGCGAGCAGGCGAGCCGCACCCTCGAAACCGTCGCCAGGGACGTGAAGATCCAGGTCGAGTTCAACCCGGCGCTCGTCGCAGGGTACCGACTGGTCGGCTACGAGAACCGGGCGCTGGCGGACCGCGATTTCAACGACGACCGCAAGGATGCCGGCGACGTCGGCGCGGGCCACAGCGTGACGGCGCTGTACGAGATCATCCCCGCGGGTCGAGCGGTGCCTGGCGGCGTCGATCCGCTCCGCTACCAGCAGACCGCCCGCGAGCGCGAGATGGTCACCTCGGAGTACGGAGAGGCCTCCGGCGAACTCTGCACCGTCAAGGTGCGCTACAAGGAGCCGGATGGGGCGACGAGCCGCTTTCTGGAGACGGCGGTGCGCGACGACGCTCGCGGCTGGCGCGACGCGTCGATGGACTTCCGCTGGGCGGCGGCGGTAGCGGCCTTCGGCCTGACGCTGCGCGACTCGCCGGACCGCGGCGAAGCCGACTTCGACCTCGCGCTCGACCTGGCGAGCCGGGCCCGCGGCCTGGACGAGACCGGCCACCGCGCCGAGTTCATCGCCCTGGTGCGCAGCGCGGAAAAACTCAGTGCGCGATACGCCGCGTCGAATCGTCGATGAGTGTCGTCAGTGCGCGGCGATCAGCGCTTGAGAAACGCCGCGATGTCCATCGTCTCGACGACTTCGCAGCAGCCGTCGCCCACGTCGCGCACCCGGTTCACCGTGCCGTCGGTGGCGCTGTAGGTGTGGAACTCGCGCAGCGGCGGCGAGTAGATGTGCAGCGTCACGAGGTTCTGGCCCGCCGGCTGGAGGTTGGAAATCTGGTGCGTGTCGCTGTCCTGGCTGGCGCAGATCTCTCCGACGTTCAGCGGCCGCGAGCGCACCGCCACCATCTGCCCGCAGGGGGAAGGCTCGTAGATCGTCTCGACGCCCTGGCCGAGGAGCACGCGCACGCCGCAGGTCGTGTTCGTGTGGTCGTGGATGGGGCTGCGCTGCCCGCTCTTCCAGCACAGGGCATACGCCTGGTACCAGCGACCCTCGCGAATCAAGTTGCGCTTGTAGTGCTGGTCGCAGTAGCGAATGTACTCAGCCACGTCTGCGGCCGTCACGCTGATGGAGCGCATGGCGGCGTCGAGGTCGCGGATCGAAGCGCGGCCGGTGAGCGATTCGAGGTACTCGAAGAGGGGGGCGAGGGCTTCGATCTCGGTTTCAGTCCTGAGCGGCATGCGGACAAACCTCCGGCTGGGACGTCAGCATCATAGAACATACCACACGATCGGGTCGGGCACAAGGCAAAATCGATACGCCAGCCCCATTTTCTTCAATGTCAGCGGATGAACAGCCGTCGGCGGAAGCCGACGGTTGCCCGACGATGGGGTCCGCTTCACGCCCCTCCCGGCGATCACAACCTGCGAATCACCGCGTCGGCGAAGTCGCTCGTTCCCGCCTGCCCGCCGATGTCGCGGGTGAGTTCGTCGGGCCGGCCCTCGGTGAGGAGGGCGTTGTAGGCGTTCTTGATCCGCAGGGCGGGTTCGTGCAGGCCGAGATGCCGCAGCATCATGACGCCGCTCATGATGACGGCGAGCGGGTTGGCGATGTTCTGCCCGGCGATGGTCGGCGCGCTGCCGTGCACCGCCTCGAAGATGGCGCAGTCGAGTCCGAAGTTCGCCCCCGGCACGACGCCCAGGCCCCCCACCAGCCCCGCGCAGAGGTCGCTGATCACGTCGCCGTAGAGGTTTTCGAGCAGCAGCACGTCAAACTGCGCCGGGTTCTGGACGAGTTGCATGCAGCCGTTGTCGATGATGAGTTCCTGGTACTCGATCCCGTCGCCGCACTGCTCGTGCAACCGGCGGGCGCATTCGATGAACAGGCCGTCGGACATCTTCATGATGTTCGCCTTGTGGAAGACCGTCACCTTCCGGCGGCCGCGCTCCCTTGCATAGTTGAATGCGAAGCGCGCGATGCGCTCGCACCCGGCCCGCGTCGCGATCTTGAGGCTCTCGACCACGCCCGGCACGACTTCGTGCTCGATGCCCGAGTACAGCCCCTCCGTGTTCTCGCGGATGACCACGATCTCGACGTTCTCGAAGCGCGTGCGGATGCCGGGCATGGAGCGCACGGGCCGGACGGCGGCGTAGAGGTCGAATCGCTTGCGGAGTTGCACGTTGACGCTGGCGAAGCCCTTGCCGATCGGCGTGGTGAGCGGCCCCTTGAGGGCGATGCGGTGCTTCTCGATCGCGGCGATAGTCGCGGCGGGCAGGACATCGCCGGTGCGCTGCAGCGCTCCCGCTCCCGCGTCGAGTTCGAGCCAGTCAACACCCGCCCCGGCCGCGTCGATGACGCGCCGAGCCGCGCCCGTCACCTCCGGCCCGATCCCGTCGCCGGGCAGCAGACACACCGTTCTGGACATGAGTTGAATTCTCCCGCGCACCCGCAGTCCGCCAAGGCGAAGATCGTAGAGGCGCGTGGAGGTGAATCGAGTCGGGGATTCGCAAGGGTGTCCGTCCGGCGGCGCCATGCAACGGCCCGGTCCAGGCTCGGGGCGTGACGGCGGCGCGGACGGCAACGCGGGCGGCGGCGCGGGTGGCGGCGCGAAGTTGAGTCCCGTTGGCGGGCGCCCGCATGCGCATCCTGCGTTGTGGTGGATTCGGGAGCACGGCATCGCGTGGCGGCCGGGAGTCCGGCGGCCGTGATCGGTTAGAATGTGCCGCGGCTTGTACGTAAAGCGAATCAGGTGCAGAAGGCGGCGAGCGCGGCCGTGTCAACACTCGGTGCACAACCGTCGATGGCTCAGGGCGGCAGCTTCGCCGCGCTCGACTGGACCGTCCTTGGCGGATACGGGCTGCTGCTCGTCATCACCGGCTGGCTCGTCGCGCGGCGCAAGCGCACAAGCACGGGGGACTACTTCCTCGGCGGGCGCAACGTGCCGGCGTGGGCGGTGGCGATCTCCGTACTGGCGACCTCGCTCTCGGCGGCGACCTTCATCGGCGGGCCGGAGCAGTCCTACAAGGGCAACCTGACCTATCTCTCGGCCAACCTCGGCGCGATCATCGCGGTGCTCTTCGTCGCCGCGTTCTTCATTCCCGCCTTCTACCGCGGCAACGTCAGCACGGTGTATGAGCTGCTCGAAGCGCGCTTCGGGCCGACGGCGCGGACGTGTTCGAGCCTCATGTACATGGCCGGGCGCGTGCTGGCGAGCGGGTCGCGCATCTACATCGCCGCGATCCCCGCCTCCCTCATTCTCTTTCGCGACACCGAGCCGGGGCATCTCTGGCTGGCCATCGTTCTCTTCATGGTCGCGGGCGTGGGCTACACGTTTGTGGGCGGCGTGGCGAGCGTGATCTGGACCGATGTCATTCAGACGATCGTCTTCGTCGGGGCGGTGCTGATTGCCGGCGCGATCCTCCTCGACCGCATCCCGATCGGCGTCGGCGAGATCGCCGATGTGCTGCGCGAGCCGGCTCCGGGCGCGGCCTCGAAACTCACGATCATCGACCTCTCCACGAATCCCTCAACGACCTACACGCTCTGGACGGCGCTGCTCGGCTTTGTCCTCTTCAACGTGGCAGCGTACGGCACGGACCACGATCTCGCGCAGCGCACGCTCACGTGCAAATCGGCGCTCAAGGGCAGCCGAAGCGTGATCGGTGCGATTCTCATCGGCCTGCCGGTGACGCTGCTGTTCATGCTCATCGGGCTGCTGCTGTTCGTGTTCTATCAGCGGGCGGATGTGATGGGCGCATCCGGGCCGCACGCCGCGCCGGACGCCTCGCGCGAGGTGTTTCTGAGTTTCATCATCAACGAACTGCCCGCGGGTCTGCCGGGTCTGATGATGGCGGGGCTTTTCGCCGCGGGTCTCTCGACCGTCAACTCTTCGCTCAACGCGATGGCTTCGGCGTTCACCAACGACGTCTACAAGCGCCTCGTTCCGGTCGCGGAGGAAAGGCACTACCTGCTCATCGGCCGCCTCGCGGTGATGGGCTGGGGCGTGGTGCTGGCGCTCTTCGCCGGACTGTGCATGTCGTGGCATCAGGGCAGCGGGCAGACGCTCATCGACTTCGCCCTCGGCGTGATGACCTATGCGTATCCCGGACTTTTGGCCGTCTTCCTCACGGCGATCTTCACGAGGCAGGGCAACGGCATCAGCGCGGTTGCGGCGCTGATCATCGGCTCGGGCACGGCGATCTACCTCACGCCGGGGTGGTTCGATCAGATCAAGCCGCAGTATCTCATCGATCTCAAGCCCGCGTTTCCCTGGCGGCTGCTCTACTGCACGGCGCTGGCGCTGATGGTGTGCGTCGCGGGTCGGCCGAAGGCTGAATCTGCACTGAGCGGCGCTTCATCATGAGTGAATCGCCGCTGCTCATTCCGCCGCCGCGGTCCGTGCACTGCACCGGTGGGCTCGTGCCGCTGCCCGAAGGGGCGCTGAAGATATGCGGCGTCGGCGCGTGGCCGGAGGTGGAGCAACTTGGGGCGCAGCGCACGGAAGATGCGAGTCAGGCGCACATTTCCGTGCGTCTCACCGGCGAGGTTGTTGATGCATGTTCGACGCGCGGGCAGTGGTTTCGGCTCAGCATCGCATCGCCCGGGGACGGGAGCAAATGCTTTGTGCGCATCGAGGCGCATGCGTGGATCGGAGCGCGCTATGCGCTGCGCACGCTGGCGCAGATCGTGCGGTGGGCGCGCTGCGCTCCTTCACCCCTCGGGCGAGGAGGGGCTTTGGGGGCGCATGCGGCGCGTGCGCTTTCCGCCGCGATTCTTGAAGATGAACCATCCTTTGCGATTCGCGGCGTGATGCTCGACATCTCGCGCGACCGCGTGCCGACGATGGAGATGCTCTTTGAGATCGTCGATCATCTGGCGGCGCTAAAGATCAATCACTTTCAACTCTACATGGAGCACACCTTCGCGTACGAAGGGCACGAGGAAGTCTGGCGCAACGCCTCGCCCATGACTGCGAGCGAGATCCGCGAAGTCGATGCCTATGCCCGCCTGCACGGCATCGAGCTGAGCGCGAATCAGAACTGCTTCGGCCACCTGACGCGCTGGCTCACTCATTCCCGCTATGCGCCGCTCGCGGAGACGCACGGCGACTGGGTCTTCGACAACGGGCAGGTGCGCGTGCCGCGCCGCGGGCCGTTCAGTCTCTGCCCCGTCGATCCGCGGTCGCTCGAACTCGTCAGCGACTGGCTGGGGCAACTCCTGCCGTGCTTCACCTGCGCGCGCGTGAACATCGGCTGCGATGAGACCTTTGACGTGGGGACGGGCCGCAGCCGCGCCGCGGTCGAGCAGCGCGGCCGGGCGGCGGTCTACGCGGACCACGTCAACGCGGTCGCGGCGATCGCGCGCAGGCACGGCCGGACGCCGATGTTCTGGGCGGACATCGCGCTGCGCGAGCCGCGGGCGCTTGATCTTCTCGATGATGCTCTCACGGCACTGGTGTGGGGGTATGAACCCGATGCGCCTTTTGACGGGTGGTGCAGAGCGATCCGCGAAGCCGCAAGCGGCGAGGCGCGCGAGGTGTGGATGTGCCCCGGCACGAGCGCGTGGCGCAGCATCACGGGACGCACGAGCGAACGTCGAGGCAACCTCATCGCCGCCGCACGCGCCGGCCTCATCCACGGCGCCACGGGATACCTCATCACCGAGTGGGGCGATCACGGCCACCGGCAGCAGTGGCCCATCGCCCTCCACGCCCTGGCCGACGGCGCGAGCGTCGCTTGGAATGCCGGAGCCGCCGATCGCTTCGATGCGAGCGCTGCGTCCTTTCACCTCATGGGGGATGCGAGCGGCCTCGTCGGACCCTGGCTTGACGAACTCGGCGACCTCGACCTCGCCCTGCGCGACGGTTCAAGCGGCGAGCGCATCCTCAACGCCGGCGCCATGTACAGCGATCTGCACGAGCCGCTGAGCGTCGAGCCGCACTTCGGCGGCGGTCTGCCCGCGTGGCGTGACCTGGGCGAACGGCTGCGCACCCTCGGCGAGCGCCTGCCGGTGATCCGCGACGGGCAGGCGCGCGATGAACTGACGCACACGCTTGATCTCTGCCGCCTGGCGGTGGACCGCGCCCGGATGCGCCGTGGCGAGAGCGACCTGAAGCGGGGCGACCTGGCGGAGACGGCCCGGCGCATCATCGACGAACATCGCCGCCTCTGGCTGCGGCGCAGCCGCGTCGGGGGTCTGGAGGACTCCTGCCGATACTATCAGAGGATCGCCGAGGAACTGGAGCGGTAGCGGCGCCTGCCGGAGCGGATAAGAAGATGGCGGCACGTCGGAAAATGGAAACGCGCCTCGTCGTCGGGTGCATGACGGGAACGAGCCTCGATGCTCTCGACGCCGCGCTCGTCGAAGTGACCGGCCGCGCCTTGGAGATGAGCGTGCGCCTGGTGCGGACGGTCAGCCGGCCGCTGGGCGCGATGGGCGAGGCGCTGCGCCGCTTCGCCGGGCAGGAGCCGCTCTCCGCCGGCGCGATTGCGGCGCTCAACTGCGAGTTCAGCACGCTGCACGCGGACGCGATCGCGGAGATCGTCGGGCGGGAGGTGGCGGATCTGATCGCGGTGCACGGCCAGACGGTCTATCACGCGCCGCCGCTGACGTGGCAACTTCTCGAGCCGGCGATCATCGCGCGGCGGCTGTGCGTGCCGGTGGTGAGCAATCTGCGCGCCGCCGATGTCGCCGCGGGAGGGCAGGGCGCGCCGATCACTCCGCTGGCGGACTACATCCTCTTCCGCGACGCCAAGGAGCGGCGGGCGATCCTCAACCTCGGCGGATTCTGCAATCACACCACCCTGCCGCCGGGCGGCGCGCGGGCCGATCACTTCAAGACCCTCGACGGCATTGAGGCGGGGGACATCTGCGCGTGCAACCACGTGCTCGACGGCCTGAGCCGCCTGCTCATCAATCTGCCCTTCGATGAAGGCGGTTCACAGGCGCTGCTGGGGCGCGTGGATGAGACGTGCCTGGCCGAACTCGTCGATCTCTTCGAGAAGCAGACGGGCCTGGGCCGCTCGCTGGGCACGGACGACGACCTGGCGCAGGATCTGGCGCAGGTGGCGCGTACGGCCGCTCGCGGCGCGGCCGTGACCACCGACCAGCGCTTCAATATCCTGCGATCGGCGTGCGCGGCCGTTGCGACGGTGGCGCTCAATCGCATCGGCGCCGTGGATCGGCTCATCCTCGCGGGCGGAGGCGTGCTCAACAAGGCCCTGCTCGGCGAGTTTCAGAAGCGCGCCCGGTGCCCGGTGAACCGCAGCGACGATCTCGGCGTGCCGGCGCCCTATCGCGAGGCGATCGCCATGGCGGTGCTCGGAGCGCTGTGCGAGGAGCGCGTGCCGATCACACTGCCGCAGGTGACGAAAGTGCCCGGCCCCGCGCCCGTGGCCGGCTCGTGGGTGTACCCGTGAACGCTTCCGCGCCCGATCATCCTCCCGACCGTGGCCACGTGCGCACCGAGCACCGCAACGAGCGCACGATAAACCTGCACGAGTTGAATATCGCGCAGTGCGTGGCGGCGATGCAGCGGGAAGACCGGGCCGTGTTCGACGCGATGGAGCAAGCAGCGCCGGCGCTGACGGCCTTTATCGAGGCGGTCGAGCCGGGCTTTGCGAGCGGGGGGCGGCTTATCTACATCGGCGCGGGCACTTCGGGTCGCCTCGGCGTGCTCGACGCCTCCGAAGCGCCGCCGACCTTTCAGGTTCCGCCCGATCGGATCATCGCGATCATTGCGGGCGGCGACGCGGCGCTGCGCAAGTCGAGCGAAGGGCGCGAGGATGATCCGCGCGGCGCCGAGGCGGAACTTGCGGCGCTGCGCCTGACGCGCGATGATGCCGTGCTGGGCATCGCCGCGGGGGGGACGACGCCTTATGTCCTCGGGGCGCTCGAATACGTCAAGTCGCTCGGAAGCGAAGACGCAAGCGGGGGCGGGCGCGCGGGAGCGCCGATTACGGGTCTGCTCACGTGCGCGCCGATGGCGCGCCCGACGTGTGTCGATCATCTGATTGTGATCGAGACGGGGCCCGAGGTGCTGACAGGTTCGACGCGCCTCAAGGCGGGGACGGCGACCAAACTCGCCCTCAATACGATCTCGACGACGCTGATGATCCGCACCGGGCGCGTCTATGAGAATCTCATGGTCGACCTCCGCGCGAGCAACGCGAAACTGCGCGACCGCGCTGCGCGCATCATCATGACGCTGACGAGTCTTGAGCGAGGCGCAGCGCTGGCGCTGCTCGATGAGGCGGGCGGGGCGGTGAAGACGGCGATCGTCATGCAGCGAGGCGCTCTCGATCGGGCCGCGGCGGAGTCGCTTCTCGCGAGGCACGGCGGGCGACTCGATGCGGCGCTCGGCGAGCGCAGATGATTGACTCCGGGCGGCACGGCCTCGCGCTCATGGCGTCATGGCGTGCGAGAAGGGCCGGAGAATAAACGGGACAGGTACGTTTATTTCTGATCGAAATGGTTGCATAACTCGTTGTCAGAGAATGACATAAAATGTCCCTGTCCCGTTTTTTTAATCGCCGCGGAGCGCCTTCTTGAGCAGCCCCGCGGGCGACTCGATGCGGCGCTGATCGCGATTCCCGGCGCCGAGCCTCCGGGTCGCGGCTGAACGACGATCCTCATCGCCGCGACAGGCGCCACTTGAGGCGCAACGAGTTGCCGATGACGGAGAGGTCGCTCAACCCCATCGCGGCGGCGGCGAGGAGCGGACCCTGCATTCCCAGATAGCCCAGCGCTGCGACGGGAATCGCCAGTGTGTTGTAGATGAAGAAAAAAAAACGGGACAGGTACATTTATTTCTGATCGTAACACCTTGTCAGAAAAGGATATAAAATGTACCTGTCCCGTTTTTGTTGCGGCTCAACGGCCGTCATCGTCGCCGCGACAGGCGCCACTTGAGGCGCAGCGAGTTGCCGATGACGCTCAGGTCGCTCAGCCCCATCGCGGCGGCGGCGAGGAGCGGACCCTGCATTCCCAGCAGACCCAGCGCCGCCACGGGGATCGCCAGCGTGTTGTAGATGAAGGACATGAAGAGGTTCTGCTTGATCGTCCGCAGCGATTCGCCGCTGATGCGGAGAAGATCGACGAGGCGATCGAGACTCTCGCCGGGGATGACGACATCCGCCGCTTCGATGGCGATGTTGGCGCCCGAACCGATGGCGATGCCCACGCCGCCGCGACTGCTTGCCTCGGCGAGCGCGGCCGCGTCGTTGATCCCGTCGCCGACCATCGCGACGATGCGCCCCTGCTGCGTCGCCTCGCGCACCGCCGCAACCTTGTCCTCCGGACGCAGGTCGGCGCGAATCATCTCCGGCCGCAGCCCCGCGGCGGCGCCGATTCGCTCGGCAACCGCCTTTCGATCGCCCGTCAGGAGCATCGCCTCGACGCCGCGCGTGCGCAGCGACTCAATGAGTTCCCTCGTCTGCGGGCGCATCTGATCGACGAAGGTGATCGAGCCGATGGTCTTGCCATCCACGACGACGACGCTGCGCGTGGCGTCGTCGTTTTCGTTCGACGCGGATTCATAGCCCGCCTCGTTCGCCGCGCTCGGCGATAGGACATGCACCTCGCGCTCCTCCACACGGCCCGAAAGCCCCTTGCCGCTTGATTCATCGACGTGATCGGCGCGCGGCACGTTGAGCGAGCGCTGCTGCGCCGCGGCGACGATCGCCTTGCTCAGCGGATGCGTCGAAGCGCCGGCGAGCGCGGCGGCGAGGCGGAGCGGCTCATCGTCGGCCTCCTGCACCGCGGGCTTGCCCTCGGTCAGCGTGCCCGTCTTGTCGAACATGATGAGATTGACCGAAGCGCAGCGTTCGAGCGTGGCGGCACTTTTGACGAGGATGCCGCGCCGGCTCGCCGCCCCGCTGCCGACCATCACTGCCGTCGGCGTCGCCAGCCCCAGCGCGCAGGGGCACGAAATCACCAGCACCGTCGTCGCGTTCACCAGCGCGTGCGTCAGATTGTCGGCATCGGCGAAGAGAAGCCATCCCAGAAAGGTGACCGCGGCGATCCCCAGCACCGAGGGAACGAAGATCGAACTGATGTAATCGGCCAGTCGCTGAATCTCCGCCTTGCTCGACTGCGCGCTGCGAACCATCTCGGCGATGCGCGAGACGGTCGTGTCCAGGCCGCTCGTCTCGGCGCGGACGATCAGCCGCCCCGTCTGGTTGAGCGAACCGGCGATGACCTTCGAGTCCGCCTCGCGCTGCACAGGCATCGACTCACCCGTGACGATCGATTCATCGACGCTCGATGAGCCGTTCACGATCTGGCCGTCCACAGCGATGCGCTCGCCGGGGCGCACGAGCATGAAATCGCCCGGCACGATGTCGGCGGAGCGCACGGTCTGCCCCGACGCATCGTTCTCATCCGCCAGGCGCGTGACTTCATCGGGCTGCAGGGAGAGGAGTTCGCGGATGGCCGAGCCGGCCGCGGCGGTGGTGCGGGCTTCGAGCCAGTGTCCGATGGAGATGAGCGTGAGCAGGCCGGCGGCCTCGCTGAAGTAGAAGGGCTGCTGCGGCTCGTAGCCGAGGAGGTGGCCGAAGAGCACGACGACGGAGAAGCCGAACGCGGCGGTGGAGCCGATGGCGATGAGGGTGTCCATGTTGGTCGTGCGTTTCGTCGCGGCGTGCCAGGCGGATGTGTAGAACGCGCTGCCGACGTAGACCTGCACGATCGTGGAGAGCACGACGCTGAGCCAGGTGTACCAGTTGAGTTCGCCGTGCAGGTGCTCGATGCCCGTCCACGAGGCGGGCAGGTGCATGGGGATCATCGGAATCGAGGCGACGATGCCGACGAGGGCGCGGCGTCTCCACGCAATGGCCTGTCGGGTCTGGCGCTGCTCAATGTCGCTGCGCTGCTCGGCGACGGAGGTGCGGGCCGCGACGGGGCGGGCCTTGTAGCCCGCGCGGTCCACCGCGCTCACCAGCGCATCGACATCAAGGTGCGAGCCGGCGACGTCGGCCGAGGCGTGGGCGAGGCTGACGCTGGCGGAGGCGACGCCGGGGACCGATTGGAGCGCCTTCTCGACGCTGCCCACGCAGCCGGCGCAGTGCATGCCGTCAACGGCGAGGCGGACGGTGGAGGCGTCAGTTGAATCATGATGCGCATGTGCGTCACTCGCCATGGTGAAGTCTAGCGGCGATCGCGAAGCCGCAAGCGGCCTTAGATCGCCCTGAGTTTCCGCGCCACCATCGCGACGTAGAAGAGCGGCTCGCCGTGGATGCTCAGGCGGTGGCAGTAGCGGCGGTACGCCTGCACCTCGATGAATCGCTTGCGCATCAGTTTGCGGATGAGCCCGGCGAATCCGGTGTCATCCTCCATGTCGTCGAGGAAGTTCTCCTTGATGTTGAAGGCGAGCCAGCCGGGGGTGTCGATGAGGTTGTACGCCTCGACGAACGCCTCGGTCGGGATGTCGCCGTAGCCCAGCGCGGCGACGGTGGTGAGGCCGTTCGGTTCGGCGTCGCGCAGCCGCGAGCGCGTCGCCTCGTCGAGATCGGTCAGGTCGGCGATGATGTAGTCGTCGTAGACGCCGGGGCGGTCGCGATACGTCGCCTCCATCGCCTCGGGGATGATGTCAGCGCCGACGATTCGCTGCACGCCGATGTTGCGCAGTTCCTGCCCGACCATGCCGTTGCCGGCGCCGAGGTCGAGCACGCGCAGTTCCTCGACGCTGCGCGGATCGTCGCGCAGCACGTCGTCGAGCAGGTGCACCACGCGGTAGGGCGAGCAGCACTTGAGACACTGATAGAAGAGCGCTTCGTACAGTCCCGGCACCGCGTAGACCTCGTGATAATCATGAAAGCGGATGCGCTTCCAGTCGCGCTCGCCTTCGGTGCGCACCTCGCACCACTCCTGATCCTGGTCGAGATCGTCGGACTCGATGGGGAAGCGCAGGTGGAACTGCGCGACCTGGTCGGTCAGACGATGAACGAACGTTGACGTTGCGGGCATCGTCGTGCTCCCTTGCAGAACTGAGATGTCGATAAAAGTCGGCGACCTGCGCGCAACGCCGGTTGAATCGGTGCGAGTTGCGGCGGCGGCCTCAAAACGGACCATACGGCTTATCGCCGCGAAGTCAACCGCACCCGGGCGTGAGTCCTTGGCTGCGGCCGCGGCGGGGCCGGGCGCGCTGCATTTCCGGTGGGCGTTTCACCGGATAGACTCTGCGATGCCCGGCGTGGAGGTTTCGGAAATCTGGCAACTCGTCTTTGCCGGCCTCTTTGCCGGAACGATCGGCGGCCTGATGGGCGTGGGCGGGTCGATCATCATGATCCCCATCCTCACCCTCGCGCTCGGGCACGACCAGCACACGTCGCAGGCGGCGGCGATGATCGTCAACGTCCTCGTCGCCGTCCTCGCCCTTTCGCGCCACCACCGCGCCCGGGTGGTGCGCTGGGACGTGATGGGGCGGATGCTGCCGGCGGGGGTGGTGTGCATGATCGGCGGCGTGCTGCTGGGCAACCAGTTGGACGGGACGACGCTCAAGCGGCTCTTCGGCCTGTTCCTGCTCGTCGTGCTCGTCGTCTACGCGCTGCGGATGTTCCAGGATCGCCACCGCACCGAGCCGCGCGATCCTTCCGTCGGCTGGCTGCCGGTCGGCGCGGTCGGCGCGCTGATGGGGTTCTTCGGGGGGCTGCTGGGCATCGGCGGCGGGCCGATCGCCGTGCCCATGCTCCAGCGCCTGTGCAATCTGCCGGTGCGGCAGGCGATCGCCGCCAGCAGCGCCGTCATGGGACTCACCTCCATCATCGGCGCGATCCAGAAGAACATGGCCCTCGCTTCGCTCGTCGGCGAGCAGGGCGAGCCGCTCAACCTCGACTACGGCGAGAGCATGACCATCGCCTTCTTCCTGGCGCCGACGGCGATGATCGGCGCCTTCCTCGGCGCCGGGCTGACGCACGCCCTGCCCGAGCGACTCCTCCGCGCCGCGTTCCTGCTCCTCGTGCTCTGGGTGAGCCTTCAGATGCTCGGGATCGTGTGAGGCGGCCAGATCGCTTCCGCATCAGACGTATCGCCGCTGAGCAGGATCGAACGCCGCCGCTCCGGGCGGAGTTCAATGGCGAGGGTGCAGGTGTGGTGGATCATCATGGCAGCGGCGCGAAACTCCCGCTCAAGGCCGCGAGCGGGCCCTGGCGCCCGCCGCACCTGACGTGAAACTGCTCTGGAGCACTCGGACCACCGGCGGCGCGGCCCTCCGCGGCGGCCCGGTCCGCGAAGTCGGCGGCGCGAACGGCGCCATCGTTACAGGCGGAACCAGCAATCGCCCGGCGCCACGGCGGGGGTGGCGTCGGCGGCAGGTGGTGGCACGCTTGAGGCGGTGCACTGGCGTTTGCCGGCGCGGCCGCCACGTTCTGTCCTTCTTCAGAGAGGATGCCGCCATGCGTCTTATCCCCGCGCTGTTCGCCGCCGCGGTCGGACTTTCCCTCGTTGCGACGGCCGGCGCGCAGGTGAACTCCTACTCGAGCGACCTCGCCAACTGGCTCTACAACGCGGAGGGCGCGCAGCGCTTTGCGTTCGACTCCTTCTACCCCGGAGTCGATGACAAGGGCGATCTCACGCCCCAGACCGTGACGCTCGATCTCGGCCTCACGCGCGTCACGATCACCCGCAACGACGGGGGCGGGGCGCTGCGCGACGCGAGCATTCCCTTCGGCTGGGTGTCGGATGCGCCGCTCTACGCGGCGAGCGGCCCCGGCTCAACATGGCAGTTCTCCACGCCCATCCATTCGCTCTACGTCTACTTCGGCTCACTGGCCGTCTCCTCCAACACGGCGATGAAACTCTACCGCGGCGGCGAGTTGATCGGGACGGTGATGCGCTACGGCGGCAGTCTCGACGGCGTCTTCGCCGTCGGCCAGGGCTGGGTCTCGGAGATTCCCATCGACAAGGTCGAGTTCTGGAAGAGCGGACCGGGCGACGATGTCCTCATCGGCGCCTTCGTCGGCCTGGCCAGCGGCGAGCCGGCGCTGGGGACCATCCGCATCCCCGGCTACCGCGGGCCGCATGGGGAGGAGGTGGACTACGACTTCGCCCTTTCCACGACGCGCCCCAATCCCTTCAAACTGACGGTCGGCCAACTCGTCGGCGGGCAGACGGGCGACTTTTCCGCCGTCGGAGGTCGGCCGAACACACGGTCGTACCTCATCTACAGCCTTGTCGGGCTGGGCCAGGTGTACATTCCCCAACTGAACGTGACGGCGGGGATCCGCAGCCCGGTCCTGGCCGGCACGCCGCGCCACACCGATGCGCAAGGGGCGGTGTCGTGGCGACTTCCCATTCCCGTCAATGCGCGCGGCCGCGACGTCTGGTTCCAGGTGCTCCAGACGGAGAACGCCAGCACGGTCGTCGGGACGTGGGTGAACTGAGTCTCGACCCATCGCACCACGCCCTCGGGAGCGATCACACCGCCATCGGCGACCGCCGATGGCTTTTCGTTTGCGGTCCGGATGGGTCAAAGCCCGCAAAGTGCTGCGGAATTGCGTGAATCGGGAGAATTGGTGTTGCCGCCGCGCTGCCGGCGGCGATACTGTTGCGATCCGGGCGCCGCGCCGCGTGGCCCGCTTGCGTCCCGCCTGCCGTTTTCACCGCCCGCACCCGCGCCCTCCGCGGCTGCCCGCCCGTTCCTGAAGGGAAGACCCGATGTCGTTTGAAGCCGCCGTCCATTCCAAGGCCATTCAACTTGACAAGCTCTCGCTGGACATGACGGCCGCGGCCGGCAGCGGCCATCCGAGCAGCGCCATGAGCCTGGGGCACCTCGTTACGGTCCTGATGTACCACACGATGCGCTGGGATCCGAAGAACCCGGGCGATGGGCGCTCTGACCGCCTCGTGCTCAGCGAGGGCCACGCCGTTCCCATCATCTACGCCGCTTTCGCCGACCTCGGCGGCTGCTTCGGCAAGCCCGACAACCTCAGGCCGGTGACGATCGACGATCTCAAACTCCTCCGCGCCGCCGCGTGCGAACTGGACGGGCACCCGAACCCGATGGAGGGCTTTCCCTTCTTCGACGCCGCGACCGGTTCACTCGGGCAGGGGCTGAGCGTCGCGGCCGGCCTCGGTCTGGCCGCCCGGGCCGACGGGCTCGACCGTCGAATCTACTGCCTCATCGGCGACGGCGAGTCCCGCGAGGGGCAGATCTGGGAAGCGATCGACTTCATCGCCGACCACAAACTCACCAACGTCTGCCCGATCTTCAACTGCAACGGGGCGGGGCAGTCCGACAAGGTTTCCCCCCAGCAGAGCGCCGAGACGCTGCGGAAAAAACTCGAAGCCGCGGGCTTCGACGTCGCGATGATCGACGGCCACGACCCCGAAGCGATCCGCCGGAGCCTCGATCAGTTCAGCGAGCATGGCGACGACGACAGGCCGATGGCGATCGTCGCGCGGACGGTCAAGGGCTGGGGCTCGGCCACGATGACGGCCGGCAACTGGCACGGCAAGCCCGCCGTCGGCGAAGCCCTCAACAAGGCCAAGGCTGAACTCGACGAGAAGCGCGTCGAACTCGTCAAGAGCCTGGGCGTCGGAGACAGCTACTTCAAGATCAGGCCGCCGGCCGGTCCGGTGCCGCACCCGGTCGAGTCGGGCGATACCCCGACCTTCACCGAGGCGATGCGCCGCTATGACATGGCGACAATCGTTCAGAAGGGCACGTGGGCGACGCGCAAGGCCTACGGCGTGGCGCTGCGGACGCTCGGCCACGCGAATCCCGAGGTCGTCGTCCTTGATGCGGACGTGAAGAACTCGACCTTCGCCGAGACTTTCGCCAAGGACTCGGAACTGGCGAGCCGTTACTTCGAGTGCCGCATCGCCGAACAGAACATGTTCTCCGTCGCAGCTGGTCTGAGCGCGGCGGGGAAGATCCCCTTCTGCTCGACCTTCGCAAAGTTCGTCACCCGGGCGTACGACCAGATCGAAATGGCGATCAATTCCGGGGCGAATCTGAAGATCGTCGGATCGCACGCGGGCATTTCGCTCGCGGCGGATGGCCCGAGCCAGATGAGCCTGCCGGACGTGGCGTGGTTCCGCAGCCTGGCGACGATGAAGGACCATCGGGGCAACCCCGGCTGCTACGTCCTCCAGCCGAGCGACGCCTACGCCGCCTATGCCCTGACGATGGTCATGGCCGAGTACGAGGGCGCCTGCTACATGCGGACGCTGCGCAACGACACAGAGTTTCTCTACGACGACAGCACGGTCTTCAATCTCGGCGGCTTCGAGGTGCTCACGCAGGGCCGCGACCTGCTGATCGTCGCCTCGGGGTACATGGTGCACGAGGCGAACAAGTGCCTCGATGCGCTCGACAAGGCGGGCATCGATGCGACCCTCGTGGACCTCTACTCGATCCCCTTCGACACGGACAAACTGCTGGACCTCGCGAACGCGAACAACGGGATGATCCTGACGATTGAGGACAATTACGGAGGGGGAATCGGCTCGGCGGTAGCCGATGCTCTGACGGAGGATGGCGGCTCCTTTACCCTCCAGCAGATGTTCGTGCGTCGGATTCCCAAGTCGGCACGGACGGCGGACGAGGTTCTGAAGATGTGCGGGTTGCACGCGACGGACATCATTCAGTCGGCGTGCCGAATGCTGCAGGTGGCGGAGTTGTGAGTCCCGGAGTCGGTTATCGGCAATTGGGGGCGGTGGCGTCTCGCAGCGCAAGTTGCTGATGATCAATGAGTTACGGACAATGCGAAGGATTTTTCGGCAGAAAAACAAGAGTGAGGCGTCTGAGTGGGTCGAAAATAGTGGGAGTTACCGGGTTTGGAATTCTTTCCCCGGTTTGACTTGACGGCCCGCGGGAGGCGGCCAGAATATACGGAAGTCACGGAACAGTTAGCGTTCTGAGAGCGTCTTCACAAGGGTGATTCGGTTCGACTGTACGCCGGGGTGCGATGTGTCGGCCGATGATGGATTCCGTCCTCCGCGTGACAACTGACACAGGACCGCATCGCATCTGAACGAGGCGGGTTGGCGCGACTCAACGACCATCCCGCCGGGGCGACACCGGCTGCCTTGCTCATGGACTTTTCGTCGCGGATCTCCCGTTCCGACGTCGGCACGGTAAACGCGACAGGTTGGAAGGTTGGAAAGTGAACACGTCCGGCTGGACCTTGTAGGTTTCAGCGCCGTCGGACGGGTGGATGACCTAAGGGGCACTCACGAAACCCAGCCCCGAATCGTTGAAGGAGTAGACATGAGTCTCAACAAGAAGGTTGGAGTGCTTGCGGGTGCGGCGTCGGCCATGGTGGCCGGCGTGTGCTACGGCGGTTCCACCCCAGGCAGTACTGATGCTCGAATCGCCGCACTCGAAGCCCAGATCGCGCAACTCCGCAGTGAGAGCGCCTCCTGGCTCAACGCCGAGCAGACCCGCGCCCTCGTCCGCGACGCCATCGTCGACAGCGAGTCCCGCGCCAGCCTCCTCCGCGAAGGCGGCACCGCCGGCTACCGCGAAGGCCGAGGCTTCTTCCTCTCCAATGAGGACGGGTCCTTCGACGTCAACATCGGCATCCGCACCCAGTTCCGCGGCGTCTACAACAACAAGGACTCCGCCGACGAAGGCACCTTCGGCTGGGAGAACAAGCGCACCCGCATCTCCCTCGACGGCCATGCCGGCTCTCCCGACCTGACCTACATGGTCCAGTGGGAGTGGAACGAGAGCGGCGGCACCGTCCTCCTCGACGCCTACGGCGTCTGGAACCTCGGCAATGGCTGGGACTGGGGCTGGGGCCAGGCCAAGGCGCCCTTCCTCCATGAAGACCTCGTGGACGACTGGTATCAACTCGCCGTCGAGCAGTCCTACGTTCACGGCTGGTTCAACGTCGGCCGCACCCAGGGCACCTGGCTGCACTACGCCAA
>JBDIVQ010000058.1:0-21388 GCA_039794345.1 Phycisphaerae bacterium
TAGGCTGGTCGGACGGTTGGTAGGGTGAGGTTGGGTTCTCATCGTCCGACGAAAGGCGGGTGAGACATGCAGAGATTCGTCATGACGAGACCCATAAGGTTGCTTTTCGCCGTGATTTCTGTAATGATGACCTTGGCGGCGTCCTCCGTCGCCTCGGCGCAGCCGGTGCTCACGCTGGAAGGCTCGTGCCCCGGGCCGATGCGGGCCGAGGTGCGGGGCGCTCCTCCCAACCAGGCCGCCTTCCTTCTCTTCGCCCGCTCCACGGGGAGTTTTGTTATCCGACATGGCGGCTGCTGGGGCACAACTCTGGGGCTCAGTTCTCAGGGACTTCGCCAAGTCGGATCAGCCGTGATTGACCCAACTGGCTTCGCATTCTTCGAGGGCACTGGAGGACCGGCTGCCTGCGGCGGCTATCTCCAAGTGCTCACCAACACCTGCCGAACCAGCAACGTCGTCAGAATTGAATGAGCGTGAAGCGAGTTGCTGCCGTCTGTCAGTGGTTTCCAATCAATCAGCCGGTGGCTTCCGACGGAAGGAGTATGCGACGCAAAGGACTACGATTGATTGTCGTGTTGGTGTTCGCTTCACTCTGGCGAGCATTCTGGCCTCAACCTGGCCCGCCCCCGCCGTGCTCGGTCAGGAATGCGGGCGCAAAGTGGACTTCGAGTTTGAAGCCCACTCGACGAGCGAGAGCAATCAGCCAGATTGCGGCATCGCAATCGGTCCCGACCACATTCTCACCACCACGAATTGGGGCCGGCGCGTGTGGGACCGCAATGGCGGTATGCTGGTGTCCGAGTCACTTCCCGTGTTCTTCGGATTCTCCGTCTACTCCGATCCCGTTGCGGCATTTGATTCAGCCTCGTCTCGCTACTTTGTGCTCGTCATGCGGAACACGGTCGACTCATTGGCACTCGCAGTTTCGCGCACTTCCAACCCCGTGGACCGCATCAACTGGGACTTCCACCAGCCCCCGCCGCTTCCGTTCCTTCCCGATTACCCACACATGAGCATCGGCACCGAGCATGTCTTCTTCAGTTGGCAGCGCGCTCAGATTCCGACGAAAGGCACAGCGGAGATTGCCTGGGCGGACAAAGCAGCACTGCTCAACGGCCAACTACCGCCGGTGCAGCGGCATTTCATCGACCAGATTCCAAACCAGGACAACAACGGCAACTACTGGCGCGCCATCGGCTGCTTCAAAATGTACGAGCAGGTCTCGCCGTCGATGGGTTACTTCATCACGGATTCGCACTCGATCACTGGCGAGAACAACTGGGTGCGCCTCTACGCCCTTGACGCCGCCTCAAACACGCTTTACCCGCACTTCGATCTCACGGTACCCTACTACAAGACGGCGCCTTGGGGCATCAACAGGCCCGGGGGAACGATCAACTGCATGCCTTATTTCAAGTTCCCGGTGTATCGCAATGGATCGGCATGGGTGGCCCACGCCATCGGCGATGACGAGCCGGCCACCGCCAATGTCCGCTGGCATGAGATCGCCATGAATGGCTGGCCGCTGAGCGGCAACTTCCCGACGCTCGTGCAGTCGGGAACCATCAATCCGGAGGACGTTGCCGCGAGCGCCTTCTTTCCGGCGATCCACGTCGATGACGCCGGCAACGTGGCGATCACCTACAACGAATGCTCGCCGACGCAGCACATCGCCATCCGGCGCACGATCCGAAAGCACTATGACCCGGCCGGGACAACTCGCGCCCCGATCACAGTGCGGGACAGCACCGCGTCTCCACCGAACTTCGCCTGGGCGGACTACAGCCACATGGACGAAGACCCAGCGTTTCCCGGCGTGATGTGGAGCCACCTCATGTGGTACGGCATCAACGCCGTCACCCCCGACCTCATCGAAAGGAGGCGAACATCCGTCGTGCGGACGGCCCTCAACAAATCGCTCACGTTCGAGATCACCCCGGAAGATACGATTCAGCGGGGAGTGTCGGCCGTTCATCTGGAAACCCACGGCGTCGCGCCCGGGGGCCTGGTCAGGTGGTTCTACTCCACCGCCGGGTGCGGCTCGACGATGATCCCGGCACTTGAGGTGACTCTCGAGATTGCTGATGCGGTGTTCCTGGCGCAGGCGCTGGCGGATAGTGAAGGGATCGCCGTCAAGAACTTTACCATGCCCTTTGATTTCCCTCTGGGCGATGTGTGGGCGCAGGCGGCCGAGTATCAGAACACGTCGGAGGTTGTGAAGCGAACCATTGTGGACTGAGGCTCACATCGCTCTCGATCACTTCTTCGATCGCTTCCTGCGAGACTTGCCCCTCGCAGTCGGCGGGGTTGCCCGGTCGAACAGATTGTCGGCTGAAGACTCGGTCGCGTCGTCGGCGCTCGCGTCTTCGCCGCCCTCATCCTCACCATTGAGATTGATCGGCGCGCGGCGGTCTTCGCAGATGATCACGCCGTCGTCGTCGGCGAGTCGGCCGCCGTCATCGACCACGTTGCCGGAGTCGTCGAGGACGTAGTCCGCCTCGGCGGTGCGGCGCTGCGCCTGCTTCATCAGCGCGTCGTAGAGCGCCTTGCCGTCGGTTCCCGTGATCGCTTCGCACGCCTTGCTGATCTCGCCGATGTAGCGCAGGAAGGCGCCGCGCCGTTCGCCTTCGCGGCGCATCTTGCGCCGGCGGTTCAGGTACGTCTGCATCTTGCGCCCGCACTCCTGGAGCGCCAGGCGCATCTCTTTGCGGATCTCATCGTAGTCGGCGACGGCCTCCTTGCTCTCGCTGGTGAAGGGCACCCAGACCGAGGCCATGTGGATCATCACCACGAGCGGGCCGACGGGCAGGGAGTTCTTCGGCTGGGTCAATCCATAGTTGCGCCAGTTCGTTTCGACGACGGCCTTGAAGGATGAGCACGCCGACTGCTGATAGAGCAGGGGCACGCGGTTGGCGAAGCGGATGACACGGGCCGGCTCCTCGGCGGGCAGGTCGCCGCCGAAGGCGACGGCCGCTTCGATCACAAACGGTCGGCCGCGATAGACGGCCGCCGGTCGCGTGCTCGCCGCGTAAAACTCCGCCTTCACCTCCTTGAGCAGGCCGGCAAGGAGCGTGCGCGTGCCGATCGGCTGCACGCAACTGGTCGGCGGGGCCATGATCTTCACATCCTGGATTGCCTTGTAGAGGCGTTCGGCGTCGGCGTGGCCGACCGCCTTGATCCAGGTGCGGTCCGTCAGCCCCGCCTTCGTGCAGATCTCCTTGGCCACGCTCGGCCCGACGCGGCAGAACTCCTTCTTGAAGAACGCCCCCAGTTGCGTCGTCTCGGTGCGCTCGAGCATCTGAATCAGTGTGCCCAGTTCGATGCCGCGCGGATGCGGCTTGATCTCCTCGGCGTCGGGTGGAAGTTCATCGACGGTGCGGGCGTATTCAAAGCGTTCATTCGTCGGCGCGATGTAAGTAATACGCGCGTGCGGATTGGCGATGGCGGTCTGCTCAAGATACTCGTCGATGCTCTGGCGGCCCTTGAGGTACTTGCCTTCGAGTTCGATGGTGACCTGCGTGCCGTGGCCCTCGGCGAAAAGGGGGTCATCCTCGGGGTGCTCCGTCTCGCTCACGACGTCGGCCTTGTTCTTGCTCGTGTCCATCTTGAGCAGAACTTCGTGGGCGGGCCTGTTCTTCTTCGTCTTGCTGATGATGAGCACGGGCTTGCCGGTGGTCATCAGGCCGTACATCCCCGCGGCGGAGATGCCGATGCCCTGCTGGCCGCGACTCATCTTGAGACGGTGGAACTTGGAGCCGTAGAGGAGTTTGCCGAAGATGTTGTCGATCTGCTTGCGGACGATGCCCGGCCCGTTGTCGCGGATGGTGACCTTGAAGCGGTTCTCGTCGGTCTGAAGGATCTCGACGTGAATGTCGGGGAGGATGCCCGCCTCTTCGCAGGCGTCGAGTGAGTTGTCCACGGCCTCCTTGACGGTGGTGAGCAGGGCCTTGCGCGGGTTGTCGAAGCCGAGCAGGTGACGGTTCTTGGCGAAGAACTCGGAGACGGAGATCTCGCGCTGCTTGGCGGCCATCGACTCGGCAGTGGCGCGCTGGCGGGTCTTGCCCTTTGAAGAGGGGTTGACCGCAGAGGCCGCGGAGATCGCAGAGGAAGCGTCAATCGGGTCAGACTGTAAATCTGACGGCGAATCGGCGGGCGGGCGCTTGCCCTTGTTCCGGCTCTTTCCGCCTCTCGCCGCGCGTTCGGGGCTCTGTGCGGGGAGCTGATCCGGGTCAGACTCCTTCGCCAGTCGCAATCGCGGCGGCCTGGTGGACTTTTTCGGTGGCATGTCGGTGTCGAGGGGGGTGGCGGCGAAGAGTGAAGTCATGAATCAAGCCCTCCGTGGCTTGCGGGTTGGCCCGGATGTCCGATGCGCGGCCGCCCTCAGCCGTGAGCATCGGCACAACGGGCAAGGATAGTCGAGCGATCGGGCTGAGGGGGGATCGGCGGTGCAGAGCGGGAACACTGATGCCGCCCACGAGACACCCCCGCCAGTTTGTGGTCGGATGGGGTGAATCCCGCATCGTGAACAGCAAGGCGCATGAAGACAACCGCCTGCTTCCGAGCCGTTCGAATGCGTCCCGATCGCGATATCATCAGGGACGAGTGGATTCTCCGCGTCATGGTCTCCCCGCTTCGCCGGGAAGTACAGGAAGATGGACGATTCCGGCTGTGGGCGCCCATCGACGAGATGAATGGCCGCTCCTTGCGCGTCGTGCTGCTCCCGGACGGCGAAACGGTTCACAACGCGCTCTTTGATCGCGGGTTCACGCCATGAAAGTCAAGTACTTCGCCGAGACAGATACACTCTGCATCGAGTTCCGCGCCGATGAGGTTGTTGAGTCGCGTGATCTCGATGAGAACACGATTCTCGAACTTGATGCGGATGGGAACGTGTGCGGGATCACCTTCGAGCATGCCAGCGAGCGGACCGATGTGAGCCGCCTGGCAGTCGAGGGGATGGCCGCTTAGATTCGTGGCGAGCGGTCGCAGCGCCACGCAAGCAGGGCGGGCAGAACAACGAGCGAAGCGAGCAGCCCAGCCGCACTGCCAAGGAGCATCAGCACTCCCAGGCTGGCCAGGCCGCGGTGCGAGGCGGTCAGGAGCGAGCCGAAGCCGATCATCGTCGTCATCGCGGTAACGAAGACGGCGCGTCGCGTCGAGCCGAGGTCGAGCACATCACAAGACACAGCAACTGCCTTCTCTGCAAAACGTACCTGGTACGTTTTCCCCTGGGAGCGTTTCGCTTCTTCGCGGTAGCGGCGGATGAGGTGGATGCCGCTGTCCACGCCGATGCCGATGAGGATGGGCACGGCGAAGAAGTTGGCGAGGTTGAACGCGACGCCCATCGCCCCCATCGCCTCGACCATCCACACCATGCCGACCAGCAGCGGCGCCATGGCCAGCAGCGCCTCGCCCAGCCGCCGAAGGTCAATGAGGATGAGGACGAAGACCGCCGCCAGCGCCAGCAGCGCCGCCTTCACGAACGCCCGCCGCATCTCCCTGAGCGACTCGAACTGCGTCATCGGCACGCCGGTCGCGTCCGGCTCGACGGCGCGCACCGCCTCGACGAACCGCTCCATGGGCGCGAACTCCCAGACGTTCTCGCGCGGATGCAGCGTGACGAGCAGCGTTCCGCGAAGCGAGACGAGCCGGTCGCGCAGCGCCGCGGGGATCGCCTCGCGCAGCGGCATCTTCGCGCCGAGGTGAATCCACAGCAGCGCCTGCCGCGCCTCGTCGATCACCCCCTGCACGCGCTGCGCCATCTCGCGGGCTTCCTCCTGCGTGCCGTGCAGCGCATCGCGCATCTGCGCCCCGGCCGTGGCGAGGTGGAACATCATCTCCGACTCCTGCGGCGCCGCCGAGGCCGTCAACGCGCCAAGGCGCTCAATCGCTTCGTCGAGTTGCACGGCTTGTGCTCTCATGCGCTCGAGGTTCGGCTCGGAGAAGAATGACGGTTCGACGAGCGCCTCGTGCGCCCTTCGGGTCGTTTCTTCGTCGAGCCGGGCGCTCCACTCGAACGTGATGGGATCCACGCGCCGGACGACGTCGAGGACGCTGCCGACGCGCCCGATGGCCTCGCTTCGCGCTGCGCGGCCGGCCACGTCGCGCGCCTCCTCCACGTCATCGACCATCACCGCGGCGAACCACGTTTCGGCGGAGTCATCGAGGATGCGATGCTCCCACTCAACCGACTCAAGCCCCCGCGCCTGGAGATCGAGCAGGTTGCCGTCGAAGCGCACGCGGCGTGCGAAGGGCAGGAAGGCCAGCGACAGCGCCGCGCACGCGCCGAGCACCCAGCCCGGCCGCGTCGTGATCGACGCCCACACGCGCCCGCCGGCGGCGGGAATGGCCTCGACGAGCGTTGCCGCGGGCCGCCCCTTTCCCCAGCCGCGTTCGTAGATCATCAGAAGCGCCGGCAGCACGACGGTCATCGAGATCAGGCACAGAATGAGTCCGCTGCCGGCGATGAAGCCCAGTTCGCGCAGGCCCTGAAACTCGGTGAAGAGCGACATGAGAAACGCGGCGCTCGAGGTGACGGCCCCGGTCACGTTGCCGCGACCCGTGGTGCCCACGGCGTGCTCGATGGCGCTCTCGACGCTTTCGTTGCGCAGGAACTCCTTGTAGCGCGCGATGAGGTGGACGCCGAAGTCGATACCGACGCCGACGAGCACGAGGGTGAAGACGATGCTCAGCAGGTTGAGCTGGCCGATGACCAGCGTGGTCAGGCCGAAAGTCCACCCGATGCCGACGCCCAGCGCGAGCAGCGCGAGCAGCGATCGCCACACGCCGCCGATGACGGTGATGAAGAGAACCGCGACGAGGACGACCGCGATGATCGAAGCGCGGATCATGTCGCGCTCCGTCGTGGCCATCTCATCGGCCTGAAGGACGGGTTTGCCCGTCAGTCCCATGTCGAGGCCGGGGAACTTCATGCGCGCTTCGTCAAGCACGCCGCGGATGCGGCGCACCGGCTCGGCGATGACCGCCATCGTGCCGTAGTCCTTTACGGGCATGATGAGGATGAAGTGCAGTTCGCCGGAACTTGATGTGAGGTACTGCGGCTTGAGGCCGTCGCCGGGGTGGAGCGGCGCCTCCGGCGGCCCCCACGCGCCGGGCGAGGTGATGAGCCGCGCCAGCCACACCGCTGAAGCGCCGAGACGCTCGCGCTGATCGGTGGGCATGAGCGCCCCCTCGCGCATCACGCGGTTGAGCAGGCTCGTCGTCTCTTCCATGAGGTCGGCGGCGTCGCGTTTGAGCAGCAGCGGCGCGATGCCGTCGCTGAGTGCATCGAGCGCCGCCGCGTCTTGATCGCTCATCGACCGGCCGGCGAGAAGCAACTGCTCGCGCGGCGTGATCGACCAGTGAACGGCGGGCAGGCCCTCGATGGCGCTCAGCCGCGCCGCGATGAACTCGACGCACTCCTCGGCCCGCGATGTGTGGCCGTTGTCGGCAACGACGACGTAGAGGTATTCGAGGTCGCCGAACTCGCTCAGAAAGGCGTCATACTTCTCTTTGTAGGGCCGGTCGGCTCCGATGAGGTCATCGGTATCGGCGTTGAGTTGCAGCGACGTCGCGGCATAGAGGCCGCAGAGAAGGGCGCTGACGATCCCGAGCGCCGCGACCGCAAATGCCCGCCTGCACGCGAATGTCGCTACCCATCGCAGCCAGCGTTCGAGCATGAAAGAGAGTCCGGAGAAGGCATGGGGGAAGGCGACGAGGATTGCGGTTGGCCGCGACGCGATGGCTTCGGAGCGGAGCGCGTTCCCACGCGCCAACCCGCGACCACAACGCCTTGCGCCAACGATCCTACGCCGATGCGATGCAGCGTTCACGATGACGCGCGCAGCTCGCACGCGTCAGCGTGGTGCAGGCGCCGCTGCACGTTCGCCGCGCTCCGCTGCGCAGAGCCTCCGCGTCGCGGCTAACCGAAGGTGGGCCCTCACGTTCGCACGGGCGCGGCGCCGGTGCTGCGGGCGCGGTGCGTGATCGCCATCGTGCCGAGGTCTTTGAGCACGCCCCACACCGGGCCGGGGAACTTGTGCACATCCACCATCACCTGCTCGAACGCGTCGAGGAACCACTTCGCATCCTGTTCGGTGATGATCAGCGGCGGGATGAGTTTGACGACGTTGGTCCTGTGGCCCGCGACCTGGGTCAGCACGCGGTGGCGGTCGAGCAGCGGCATCGTCACCGCCTGCGGGAAGAGGT
Source organism: Phycisphaerae bacterium (assembly GCA_039794345.1). Lineage (GTDB taxonomy): Bacteria > Planctomycetota > Phycisphaerae > Phycisphaerales > UBA5793 > UBA5793. The sequence continues at coordinate 8,206 of JBDIVQ010000058.1, forward strand.
TTTCATCCATGCGGTTGATGAGCGACCACGCGGTGCGCAGCCCCATCGACCTGGGCCGGCCGAACTGGATGCCGATCATCAGGCCGCGCTGCCGCACTCCGTGGAGGAACTCGAAGCGCGGCATCATCGCCTGCACGCCGTCGCGGATCATGGCGCCGATGCGGTTGGCGTTGTTCATCGCATCGGTGTCGTGGAGCGCGGCGAGGGAGGCGAGCGCCGCCGCCATCGCCGGCACACCTTCGTGGAACGTCGAAGAATGCACGATCGCGCGATCCATCGAGGAGTAGACGCGGTCGAAGATCGACTGGCGCAGCAGCACCGCCCCCACCGGCACGTAGCCGCCCGAGAGGGCCTTGGAGAGGACGACCATGTCCGGCTCGCAGCCTTCATCCCACTGCGTGGCGAGGAACCGGCCGGTGCGCCCCACGCCCGTCTGCACTTCATCGACGACGAACAGCGTGCCGTACTTGCGGCACAGACGCATCGCCTCGGTGAGGTAGCCCTCTGCGGGAATGTTGACGCCCTTGCCCTGGATCGGCTCGACGATGAAGGCGGCCACGTCGCGGCTGGACAGAGCCTGCTCAAGCGCGGCGAGGTTGTCGAAGGGAATCTGGCGGGAGTGCGGGAGGAAAGGCTCAAAGCCGTTGCGGAAACTCTCGCAACCGTTGAGCGAGAGCGCGCCGGTCGTCAGGCCGTGAAACCCCTTCTCGCAGTGGACGATGCCGGGCCGGCCGGTGGCGCAGCGGGCGAACTTGATCGCCGCCTCGATCCCTTCCGTGCCCGAGTTGGTGAAGAAGACGCGCTCGAGGCCATAGGGGATGCGCTTCTTGAGTTCGGCGGCCAGCACGCCGGCGAGCAGGGGCGCATCCATCTGCACCCAACTGGGAAGGTCGGCTTCGAGGGCGTCGATGATGGCGCGCCGGATGTCGGGGTTGTTGCGGCCGAAGTTGAAGACCGCGTACCCGCCGAGCATGTCGAGGTACTTCTTGCCTTCGATGTCCCAGAGGTACGCCCCCTGAGCGCGGACGTAGCAGCGGTCAAAACCGATCGTCCGCAGGACGCGGGCGAGTTGGGGGTTGAGGTGCTCGCGCAGCAGGTCGTAGTTGCGGCCCTGGTGGTCGCGGATGATCTGGCGGATGTCGATGGGCACGGCCGTCTCCCGGCGGTCGGGGGTGCGCCGGAAAGGTCTTCCCGGCCGCGGAGACTTTATAGACGGATCGCCGAGGCCGCCACTGACCGCAACGCTCCGGTCGGCCGCGGCTGATGGGGTTGCGGGGATGGCCGGGGTCCTCGCCGCCCGAGGCGGGGAGGGAGGTGGAGGCAGGGCAGGCGCGGCGGCGGGTCGAATCGGGGTGGGTTTCTCTCTGGTCTTGAGGCGCGACGCGCGGAGAGTACTTCGGTCGCCGTGCCGCAGGCTGCACCCCGCCGGGGCGCCCTCCACGGCCGCCGGAAGGACACTCCCATGACTCTCACCCAGACCCGGCCGCGTCGCGACGTTCGAACCCCTCACCTCGTTGGACAGGACCTCCTGCGCCATCCGCGCTTCAACAAGGATTGCGCCTTTACTCCCGAGGAGCGAGCGGCTTTCCATCTTGATGGCCTGCTTCCGCCCGCCGTGCAGACGATGGAGGAGCAACTCGCCCTCGAACTTGAGCACCTCCGTGCGAAGCGCGATGACCTCGAGAAGTTCATCGGCCTCGATGCGCTGCGCGAGCGCAACGAGACGCTCTTCTACCGCCTGCTCATCGAGCACCTGCCGGAACTCATGCCGATCGTGTACACGCCGGTGGTGGGTCTGGCGTGCCAGCGCTACAGCCACATCATGCGCCAGCCGCGCGGCCTGTGGATCACCCCGGAACACATCGATCGGATCGCCGACGTGCTGCGCAACGCGCCCGACGAGCACATCCGCCTCATCGTGGCGACGGACAACGAGCGCATCCTCGGTCTGGGCGACCAGGGTGCCGGAGGCATGGGCATTCCCGTGGGCAAACTCTCGCTCTACACCGCCGCTGCGGGCATCCACCCTTGCCATTGCCTGCCCATCAGCCTCGACGTGGGGACTGACAATGCCGAACTGCTCAATGATCCCTACTACCGAGGGTGGCGTCATCGCCGCCTGCGCGGCGCGCCGTACGAGGAGTTCATCGAGGCCTTCGTCGAGGCGGTGGCGGAGGTCTTCCCGCGCGCGCTGCTGCAATGGGAGGACTTCCACAAGAACATCGCCTTCCAGGTCCTCGACCGCTACCGGCTGCGCCTCACGAGTTTCAATGATGACATCCAGGGCACGGCCGCGGTCGCGCTCGGCGGCATCCTGGCGGCGCTGCGCCGGACGGGCGAGCGCCTCAGCGACCAGCGCCTCGTCTACCTCGGCTCCGGGGCCGCAGGCATCGGCATCGGGCGACTCGTGCGCGACGCCATGCGCGAGGAGGGAGCGGGCGACCAGACGATCCGCCGCGCCCAGGCCTTCCTCGACAGCCGCGGCCTCATCTTCGCCGACCGCATGATCCGCGACGCCCACAAGAAGGCGTTCGCGTGGACGCGCGAGGACATGGAGGCGTTCGGGTTGCACGGCGAGGGGCCGTTCGATCTCGAAACCGTCGTCGCGCACCTCAAGCCGACCATCCTCATCGGCACCACCGCCGAGCCGGGCGTCTTCACCGAGCCGGTCATCCGCGAGATGGTGCGGCACGCGAAGCGACCGATCATCATGCCCTTCTCCAACCCCACCTCCAAGGCGGAGTGCACGCCCGAAGAGGCGATCCGCTGGACGGAGGGTCGGGCGCTGATCGCGACGGGCAGCCCCTTCGCCCCGGTCGAGTACGGCGGCCGGCGGCACGTCATCGGACAGGGCAACAACGTCTTCGTCTTCCCCGGCATCGGGCTGGGATGCATCGTCTCCGAGGCGAGGCAGGTGACGGATTCGATGTTCCTCGTCGCCGCACGCGCCCTGGCGGAGTGCGTCTCGACCGAGCGCCTCGAGGCCGGATCGCTCTACCCGGACCAGAGCGATCTGCGCAGCGTCTCGAAGCGCATCGCCATCGCGATCGTGCGCGAGGCCAAGCGCCTCGACCTCGGCCGCCTGCTGCGCGACGACGCGATCGAAGAAGCCGTCGAGTCGGCGATGTGGTATCCCGAGTACGTGAGCATCCCTTGACCGGCGGAAGGGCAACCGGAGGGCGGGCGCAACCAAAGACCCCGCGGCACGGGCCGCGGGGCCTTCGCTGGAAGGGAGTGAATCAACATCAGCAGGAGGCGGCCCGGAGCGGCCGGATCACTCGTCCATGTCACCTTCGTCTTCGGGTTCGCCCTCTTCGGTCTGATCCTCGCTCAGGGCCTCGAGCATCTCGCGGAGGTATTTGTTCTCACGTCGCGTCGCCTCGAGGTCGAAGACGAGGTACTTCACGCTCAGGCGGAGGTAGTCGAGGCTCTCGGTGAGTTCGGCGATGGTCTGCCGCATCTTCTCCTGCCGGGCCTTGGTCTCGCCGGCGAGGTCGCGGAGCCGGGCCTGCTCGTCGAGGGGCAGGTCCTTGATCTCGTCCATGAGTTGGGCGAGTTTCTCGTCCAGTTTCTTGGAGTCCATGACGGCCGTTCCTGTCTTCGATTGCGAGGTGATGAGCCGGTGCAATCATGCCTCACAATTGCGCGAGAGGAAGGCCGGAGGACGGTTTGGCGGACGGGACGGGTTGCTCTGTAACGCCAGGGGCGATAATGCGGAGCCGGGCGGCGACGTGCCGAGTCCGGTCGCCCGCCCCATGCGCAGGCATGGGATGGACCGTCACGGTCGAATCGCCGCTTAACCAGGCCCATGCGCAAGCACGGACGACTTCATCGGAATGGGCGTCTGGCCGCCTCGACTCAGCGACGGGCGTGGGGGCGGCGGAGGATCTGCCGCACTTCCGGCTGCGCCTGCGCGAGCATCTGCTCGACCTGTCGGGGGTCCGAGCGATTCGCCTCGCGCACGAGTTCAATGAGGTGGGCGTCACGGTTGCGCGCCCAGCGGTCGAAGAAGGTTTCGAGTTCGTGGCGGGAGAATCGCGTGAGCGGATCGGGCAGACCCGACTGGGCCACGGCCCACTCCGTCAGCGCCCGCGCCTCGCGCGAGAAGCGATAGAGATTGAGCGTGTACTGGAGGCGCTGCCAGAGGGTCTTGAAGGGGTCGGAGGCCTCGGCGGGGAGGCGGACCATGACATCGGCGGGCTTGTTGCCTTCGAGTTCGGCGATCCAGCCGCTGCGCTCCGCGACGCTGGCGGCGGCGTGCTCCTCGTCGGCGGGGATGAGTTCGACCGCTCCGGTGTGAAGGGTCTTGATCCCGACGCCGGCGAAGCGCACGTTGAGGCGCTGGGCGGTGTGCCCGTTGTGCGCGACGCTCTCGGCGCGCGTTACGGTTCCTGGGCCCCACTCGGGACGGGCGGTGTTGAGGACACGATCCCCGAACTTGAACGTTCTGCGTTGCGTGAGCATGATTGTGATGTCACCTGCGGAACCACACACTCGCGGCACACACGGTGCCGGCCGGCTCGGGCCTGCGAGGAGAAGCGAATGCGGGTCTGTTTCGGAGCCCGCGCCGCGCCATGCAGGGCATGGCCCCGCGGCCGGGTCATCCAATGATATCGTCCAGATCGCCTCAAGTCATTTGTCTTTCTTCCCTGCGGCCGCGTTTTGTTCGAACGCCACCGACGAGGGCGTCGGTCGGACGTCGATCGGGTAGGGCTCCTCGAAGGGGCGGCGGTTGTGCCACTGCCCGCACTCCGGGCACTGGAACACGCGCCGGCCGGACTGCAACTGGCTCGTCAGACAGAATCCGCACTCCGGGCAGGCGGCGCGGCAGCGCGGGTTCGCCCGACGCAGGTGCGGCCGGATGACGTCCCCTCCCCACGTCAGCGACAGCACCACGGCCGCGCCGATCGTCACCGCCACGCACAGCAGATTCACCAGCGCAACGAGCGGCGGCGAGTCGGACCCGAGCAGGTCCGAGAGATCCACGAAGAGATTGAGCGCTCCCCCCAGGCACGCCAGCGAGATCGTGACGACGAGGAACCCCCACATCTTCTGATCGCTCAGCGAGGAGAGAAGCGCCCGCCCCCAGGTCCGCTGCCGCTCCCAGAACGATTCCATGTCGCGCAGTTCGGGGTACGAGTTGTTGCTCAGGTACCAGCGCATGGGCTTGGGGCTTGAGGCTTGAGGCCTGGGGCTTAGGGCGCGAGACGGCACGTTTCGTGCCGCGCCTCATGTCTCAAGACTCAGGTCTCAAGTCTCTCCAAACAGCGGTTCGTATCGCAGGCCGTGCGCCTCCGCCACCGGTCGGTTCGTCAGGCGGCCGCGATCGACGTTGATGGCGTCGGCGAAGCCCTTGTTGGCGCGGGCGAGGGCAAGCGGCCCCTCGTTGGCGAGGCGGAGCGTCCAGGGCATCGTCGCGTTGTTCAGGCCGATCGTGCTCGTGCGCGCCACCGCTCCGGGCATGTTCGCCACGCAATAGTGCACCACCCCATCCACCTCGAAGACCGGATCGTCGTGCGTCGTCGGGCGCGTCGTCTCCACGCAGCCGCCCTGGTCTACCGCCACGTCCACGATGACGCTGCCCGGGCGCATGAGTCTGAGGTCTTCGCGGCTGATGAGTTTGGGGGCCGCGGCGCCGGGAATGAGCACGGCGCCGACGACGAGGTCCGCCCAGGCGAGGTACTCGCGCACCGTGTGCGCATCGGAATAGCGGAGCGTCACGTTCGGGGGCATCCACTCGTCGAGTTCGCGCAGGCGGTCGAGGCTGATGTCCAGCAGCGTGACCTTGGCGCCCAGGCCCGCGGCCATGCGGGCGGCGCAGGTTCCGACGACCCCCCCGCCGATGACGAGCACATGCCCCGGCTCAACGCCGGGAATGCCGCCGAGGAGCACGCCGCGCCCGCCGAAGGGGCGCTCGAGGTACTTCGCCCCTTCCTGGATGGACATCTTGCCCGCGACTTCACTCATCGGCGTGAGCAGGGGCAGGCGGCCGCGCGCGTCGGTGAGCGTCTCGTACGCCACGCCGACGCACCCGCTCCGCAGGCATCCCTCGGTGAGCGCCTTGCTCGCCGCGAGGTGGAGGTACGTGAAGAGAATCTGCCCCTCGCGGAGCATGGCGATCTCGGCCGGCTGCGGCTCCTTGACCTTGACGATCAAGTCGGCCCGGTTGAAGACCTCGGCCGCGGAGGGGCAGATCGCGGCGCCGGCGGCGGCGTACTGCTCATCGGGAAAGCCGCTGCCCAGCCCCGCCTCGCGCTCGATGAGCACCGTGTGGCCGGCCTTCACGAGCATCTCCGCCACGACGGGCAGCATCCCGACGCGGTACTCCTGGGTCTTGATCTCTTTCGGGCAGCCGACGATCATCGCAGGTCTCCACACGGCCCGGCGCGCTCGCGGGGCCGATCAATGCGTCCGGGGGTCGGAACACTCTTCGCCGCCGGCGAGTTTAGTCGAGAGGAAGGCGGCGGGAGAGAATCCGACCCGCGCCGCCTCTTCGGAATGACTATGCTAGCATGAGAATCCACGAAATAGGGAATCCGACCGGAACGCCTCCGGCCGGGCGATTCTCGATCGGGAGCGATCCACCATGACTGACTGCCTTGCCGCCCGCGAACCGAGGCCTCTTCGAGCACCGGTGAAGGGCCGGATTCAACTTCTTGCCGCCGCGCTGGCGCTGGCCGCCGCGGCGCCTGTCTCCGCGCAGAGCAACGACGCGCGCAAGTACCTCGACCGCCTCAACGCGCCCATCCTCGCCGTCTCGGAGGACGAGCGGGCGTACAAGATCTACTTCGACGCGCACGACCGGATCGACATCTCCGATCCGCGTGTCGCCGCCGCCTCGACGCGCCTCGACCCCTGGTCGCCCACGTTTCAGGACGCGATCGGCTGGGCGGGCGAGCCTTCCCAGCAGGAGGCGGTTGATCTCATCCTCGCCAAGAACCAGCGCGGCCTCAACGCGACGCAGCGCAAACTCTTCGGCCTGCCCTACGGCACCTACGACGTGGATGACGACCTCATCATCAACGACTTCGTCGTCTACGTCCACGGCGACATGCTCTTTGACCGCGAAGACGCGTACCTTTCGCGCTACCAGGAACTCATGCACCTCCTCCGCGCCGAAGCCTTCCGACGCGCGGAGAACGGCAACGCCGACGGCGCCGTCGAGGCCATCCTCGCCCTCACCCGCATGGCCCGGCAACTCTGCGACCAGCGCTTCTACAACGAGAAACTCGTCGGCATGACGGCCCTGCTCGAATCCTTCGTCCAGGTCCGCGACTTCATGTGGGCCTACCGCGACAAACTCTCCATCGAGAACTTCCGCACCATCGCCATCGAACTCGAGCGCCTCGGCCTCGACCGCATCGAGATGCCTCCCGGCGAGGAACTCATCGGCGAGCAACTCATCGAGCAGATCTTCGGCCCGGACAACCGCGTGGACAAGGAGAAGTTCCCGGAGGTCATGGCCACCTTCGACTCCTACGGGGCGCCGCTGCGCCGCTTCCAGGCCGTCGCCTTCTGGCAGCAGGTCGTTGAGCGCCACCGCTCGAAGCGCGAGGTCGAGATCGCCCTTAAGAACGCCGTCGCCAACTGGAAACTCCGCTGGCGCCTCCCCCTGCACAGTTCGCTCGCGCCCGATTCGGAGTTCGCCAAACTCGACGACCTCGAGTACGCCGCCGTCAAGCGCCCCATTCGCGACCTCCAGAACCTCTTCGACCTGCGCATCCCGCTGGCGGCCCAACTCAACGGCACCGCCACCGCCGCCGGCATTCACGCCTACCTCGTCCGGGAGGGCGCCAAACTCGTCCTGGGTCAGAGCCCGATTGAAGCGACCGTGCCGGTCCGCCTCGCCCAGATTCAGCCCGCCTTCGTCAGTTACGAGTCCACCCTCATGGACGTCTATGCCTCGCTTGAGGACAAACTCCACTTCGCGGTCATCCGCAACACCGACCCGCGCTTCGCCCACGACGGCTACCCCATCGAGTCGCCCGAGGGGGAGATCAAGTTGTTCGAGTTCTGGCCCCTGCTCTACTCCGTCGGCCCCGACCGCGCCGAGAACCTCGGAACGAAACTGATTCACAACTCGATGCCCGACACCGGCGATAAATGCGACATCGTATACTTCCCCAACGTGGACATGCTCCTCCGCGAGTCGCGAAGCCGCTGACCGGCCGGCGGCGAACTTTCGCACCATCTCGCCCGTACACGGGGAACCCATGAGCGATCACCCATCCGCCGGCACCGTAGAAAAAGTCCTCATCATCGGCTCGGGCCCCGCGGGCTGGACCGCCGCGATCTACGCCGCCCGTGCCAGCCTCAACCCCGTCTGCTACATCGGCGTGCCCAAGCAGGATCCCAGCCCCATCCTCCCCGGCGGGCAACTCATGCTCACCACCGAGGTCGAGAACTACCCCGGCTTTCCCGAGGGCGTCACCGGGCCTGAGATGATGGAGAAGTTCCAGAAACAGGCCGAGCGCTTCGGCACGCGCATCGTCGGCGAAGACATCGTGAAGTGCGACTTCTCGAAGCGCCCCTACACGCTGACGACCTCGTCCGGCGCCGCCGTGAGGGCGCAGAGCGTCATCCTCGCCACCGGCGCCGTCGCCAACTGGATCGGCCTGCCCAACGAGATGCGCCTGGCGCGCAGCGGCGGCGGCGTCTCCGCCTGCGCCGTCTGCGACGGCGCCCTGCCCGTCTTCCGCGACCAGGTTCTCGCCGTCGTCGGCGGAGGCGACACCGCCATGGAGGAGACGTCGTATCTCACCAAGTTCGCCAGTAAGGTCTACGTCATCCACCGCCGCGACGAGTTCCGCGCCAGCAAGACGATGCAGCAGCGCGTCCTCGACAATCCCAAGGTTGAAGTCCTCTGGAACAAGGTCGTCGTCGATGTCCTCGGCGAGGAGACAATCTCCGGCATCGTCCTCCAGGACACCAGGACCGGCGAGCAGTCGAAGCGCGAAGTCAGGGGCCTTTTCATCGCCATCGGCCACACGCCGGCGACGAAGTTCCTGCAAGGCTCAGGCATCGACCTCGACGACAAGGGCTATGTGAAGATGCCCGTGCCGCACCGGAGCAACACGAACATCGAGGGCGTCTTCGTCGCCGGCGACGTCGCGGACTCGGTCTACCGCCAGGCGGTGACGGCGGCCGGCATGGGCTGCCGCGCCGCCATCGACGCGGAGCGCTGGCTGGCGGATCAGGACGTGCATTGAGGGCGCGCGGCGGTCGAACATCTCATGCCCGTCACCAGTTCATTCAATAATCTCCACCTGCATCACATTGCTCGTGATCGCGCCGCGGTTCGGGTCGGTGGGGTCGATGGCCTGGAGCCAGGCCGGGCCCAGCGCGGTCTCGATCGGAACATCCACGGTGATCGTCGCCATGCCGTCCGCCTGCGTCACGCCTCCGGCCACGCGAACGAGTGGCTGGAGAAGGTCGATGCAGATGCCCAGCCGCGGAACGAAGGTGCAGCCTTCGCCCGCGCGGTTGGCCAGCAGATGCACGGCGCGCCCCGGCCGGGCACCGTAGACGCGGAAATCGAAAGGGAAACCCCGAACGAGTGGCAAGGGATGCAGTGGAAAGGTGGGATTTTCGATGAGCATCGGTACGCCAAGTTGAATGACGACGGGGAATCCGCCCCAGCGTCCAGTCATGACATCTACCAGGCCGTCGCCGTCGATGTCTCCGGCCGCCCATTCATTGCCGAAACTGACGCCCCACCTACTTCCGGGCTGAAGGGCATTGTGGATGACTTCATGCGTGCGCCCGTTGGCGATGTGCCAGCCATAGCCTTCGTGCGAGAGGATCGGCTCGGCGAGGCCATCGCCCGTGACGTCGACCGTCGCGACCCAACCGGCAATGAGATCCTCCGATGGTCCGACCTCGATCGTCGAGACGTGCCGACCATCGCGTCCCGAGAGAACATAGGCCTTGTCAGTTCTGGACCTGCCGCCTGACGTGAGCACGTCGGGTATGCCGTCTCCCGTCAGATCAGCGCGCGTAGCGAGGGAGTAACCGAACCGCAGATCGCCTGGAGCGAAGGAGGAGTTGAGCCGCGTGACGGCCCCCGTCCGCCCGTCGATGATGGAAAGGGAGGGAATCGACCCGCCACGGACGGGGTGCCCGATGACCACATCCGCGTGACCATCCCGATTGAGATCGCCCAGCCCGCGCACGCGGCGAGCATAGGGCCGATCGAGCCGGTGGATCTCACCGCCGTCGCGGCCCGAACGAATGGAGACGAAGGTGGCTTCGGTCCACGGCGTTCCGCCGATGAATGCGAAGTCGGGCGTGCCGTCCGCAATCACGTCGCCGACGCCGGAAGCATCCACGCCCAGCAGGGCTTCGGGATCGGCGCCTTGAAACTCGAAAAGCAGTTGACCGGTTCGCCCGGAGTGGACCGTGATGATCCCGCGCGACTCGGCCGCGCCGGGGCGGCCAACAATCAGGTCATCGCCTCCGTCGTCGTCGATGTCGCCGATGAACGCGCCCGGGATGCTCGACCGAAATGCGCTCGTCCCCGCAAGCGGCTGATCCCCGACCACGCTCCACAACACCTCCTGCGTCGCGCCGCTGTAGAGAAACCAGCGCCCGACGCGCACGCCGTCTACCTCGAATCCCGGATCGGCGATGAAGATGTCATCGTGCCCGTCGCCGTCGGCATCCCCGCCGCTGGCGAGCGAACGGCCGAACTCGACGGATCCCTCCGGCGGCTCGATCACGATGTCAGGCCGGCTCTGCGCCATCACAGGCCCGGCGAGAATAACGATCGCGCCCAGCACGACCGATACGCAGGCATGACTCCTCTTGAACATGGTTCGTCTCCCTGTGTGTGTTCGCCCGATTGTGCATCGGACGGCTTCTTCGCGCGGACCGCCACTCGGCCCGCGTTGTCTGTCTTACTCGATGATCTCCACCTGCATCACATTGCTCGTGATCGCGCCGCGGTTCGGGTCGGTGGGGTCGATGGCCTGAAGCCAGGCCGGGCCGAGGGGGATGCTCGGGCCGACTTCGAGCGAGAGTTGGGCAATGCCTTCGCTGTTGGTGAGGGCGTCGCCGAGGCGATGGATGCGAGGGTCGAGGTCGATGCAGACTCCGAGGCGCGGGATGAATGTACAGCCGTTGCCCGTGAGCGAGGCGAGGAAGTAGACGCGCCGGCCGGGTTGCGCGCCGTGGACAAAGAAGGCGTACTTGCGGCCGCGGATCAGGTGATGGATGTGATAGACATTCGAGAGGCTCAGCAGGAGCGGCGCCCCGCCGTTGAGAGCGATCTCTCCTGATCGAAGCGGGGCGAAGAGGTCGGTGAACGCATCGCCGTTGAACGAGCCGGTGCTGAACTCGTTGCCGTAGAAGACACCGGTGCTGAAACCGACGGGATGCCATTGTATGAACCGGCCGGTGAGGGGTTCATAGACGTGAACGCCGCCCGTTTCGCCGATGAGCGCCTCAAACTCGCCGTCCCCGTTGACATCGCCAAACTCGACGCGGACGCCGAAGATAGAGAACTGGCGCGTTTCGGGTATGGTGTTGACGATTTCGAGCGTGGCGCCGGACAAGAGGTAGACCACCCGGTTGGAAGCGTTGCGGTCGCTCGCCACGAGCAGGTCGGGCACCTGATCGCCCGTCACGTCAACTCCCCCGGCCAGCGCGTAGCCGAAGCCGTCTTCCCTCGACCCGCCCGGCGATCGGATGGTGGTCCTTTCGCCGGTGCGGCCGGAGATGATGTTGATCTGCGGATCGTTTCCGTAGCGATAGGTGCCGACGACGGCATCATCGTGGCCATCGAGGTCGATGTCGCCCAGGCCTCGCACCCGGCGAGGCCAGAGAACTTCGATCTCGTAAACCACGCGGCCGTCCCGACCGGAGCGCAGGGACACGAAGCCCGCTTCGCCGATCCGCGAAATAAAGGCAAAGTCAGGCGTGCCGTCGGCATTGATGTCGCCGACGCCCGCCGCGTCGAGCCCGAGGTAGTGATACTGCTCGCCGTCATATCGGTAGAGCATGTCGCCCGTGCGACCGGAGTGGACGAAGACCGTTCCATGCCTTTCATAGGTTGAGGGGATCCCGACGACCAGGTCGCTCCCCCCATCGCCGTCGATGTCGCCGATGAACGCGCCGACGATGAGGTGGCTCCACGCCAATTCGCTGGTGCCCAGCAGCGCGTCTCCCACCACCCGCCACAACTCCTCGCGCGTCGCCCCGTCGTAGACGAACCAGCGCCCGACGCGAACGCCATCGACCTCGAAGCCGGGGTCGCTGATGAAGAGGTCATCGACGCCGTCGCCATTGGCGTCGCCGCCGCTGGCGACCGATCGGCCGAACTGCACCGACCCCTGCGGCGGATCAATGAGGTGCGGCAGTCCACCCTGCGCCATGGCTTGCGCCGAGAGCGCCGCGGCCGCGAGAAGTGCGCCGCCGAGACTCTGTACGATCACTCCAGAACATGCGCGACTCGACTTCATGCCTTGCCTCCTTCGAGTTCAAGTCGTCAGTCCACAATCTCCACCCGCATGACATTGGACGTGATCGGCCCGCGATTGGGGTCGGCGGGATCGATGGCCTGGAGCCAGGCGGGGCCGGGCGGAACGTTCGGGCCGACTTCGAGCGAGATTTGGGCGAAGCCTTCGCCGTTGGTGAGGGCGTCGCCGAGGCGATGGATGCGAGGGTCGAGGTCGATGCAGACTCCGAGGCGCGGGATGAATGTACAGCCGTTGCCCGTGAGCGAGGCGAGGAAGTAGACGCGCCGGCCGGGTTGCGCGCCGTGGACAAAGAAGGCGTACTTGCGGCCGCGGATCAGGTGATGGATGTGATAGACATTCGAGAGGCTCAGCAGGAGCGGCGCCCCGCCGTTGAGAGCGATCTCTCCTGATCGAAGCGGGGCGAAGAGGTCGGTGAACGCATCGCCGTTGAACGAGCCGGTGCTGAACTCGTTGCCGTAGAAGACACCGGTGCTGAAACCGACGGGATGCCATTGTATGGACCGGCCGGTGAGGGGTTCATAGACGTGAACGCCGCCCGTTTCGCCGATGAGCGCCTCAAACTCGCCGTCCCCGTTGACATCGCCGAACTCGACGCGGACGCCGAAGATGGAGAACTGGCGCGTTTCGGGAATGGTGTTGACGATTTCGAGCGTGGCGCCGGAATAGACATGCACGTTTCTCCGGCTGGATTCCCAGCTCGGAATCAG
>JBDIVQ010000059.1:0-21254 GCA_039794345.1 Phycisphaerae bacterium
GAGGATTCAGGGATATTCGAGATTCGGCGGGGGCGGCGGATCGGTGTCGGAGCGGAAGCGCCGCCTCGCGAGAACCTCATCCGTCACGCCAAGCCGCGCCAGCCCCTTTCGCCCCGCGAGGCGCAGGACAATCAGGTCGAAATCGAGATGAAGGATGGGTTCGTGGTCGGGCGTGCGCCGCATCCATGCTTCGTACCTGACCATGCCGCGCTTCGGATGGGCGGATTCCGACTTGCCGACCACGAGCATCTCGATATAGAGCGAGTCGCCGACGTAGGCCGGCTGGAGGAAGCGCGTCTGAAGGCGCGAGAGGGCGAGAATCGTGCCGTAGGTGTAGTCGCAGCGGTGGTATTGCCCGATGGCGAGGGAGGTCAGAAACGCTCCGTGTGCGATGATCCGCCGATAGGCGCTGTGCCGGGCGAACTCGGCGTCGAGGTGCATCGGGTTCAGGTCGCCCGTCAGGCGCGCGAACTCTTCGATCATCTCGTGGGTGATCGTGACGGTGCGGTCGGGAAAGTCGATCATCCGGTCGCCGACGTTGATCTCATCCCAGAACTTCCCGACGCGATTCGGCTCAAAGTGCGCCGCCGGTGGCCGTCCCGCTCCCGTCGTCGATCCGGTGGTGCCAGCGCGCAGGTTCATTCCGTGAGTGCTCCCCGGGCCCGATTCCCCTCTTGAACGGGCCGTTACAATCCGACGGTTATAGCAGCCTGACGCGACGAATCACAACGCCGCGCTCCGGCAATCTTGCCCCCTCGCCTTCCGGGAGTGCGACCGAACAGACGCCATGACCCCTCGCGAGCCAAACGACCAACCTTCGCTCCTGCTGGTCATCGTCGCATTCGGCGGCGCGGCTGAGGACCTCCATCGACTTCGCCGGTCCCTCGAGCCGCAGTTGGCGGGCCTGCCGCCGTGCTCCCTTCTGATCGTTGACAACGGCCTGGACGAAGCCGCCCGCTCCGCCGCCAGCGCTTTCACCGCCGCATCGCTCGTTTCATCCGCCGGCAACCGCGGATACGGCTCGGCCATCAACCTGGCCGCGGCAACAGCACCGGCGGACGCCGACTGGATCATCGCGTGCAACTCCGATCTGGTGTTTCCGCCGGGCTCGATCGAGGCGCTGGCAGAGGCGGCGGCGCGGGCGGCGGATCGCGTCGCCTGCATCGCTCCTCTGCTCTTTGACCCGGCGCCCGACTTCACCCCCGGGCGAGTGCAGCCGAGCGTCGGGCGCTTCCCGACGCTCTGGAGACTCCTGGCGGGACGACTGCGGCCGCGGCGGACGCGCAAGTATCACCGCCCGCCGCGCCTCGGGGGCGAGGTCGAATGGGCGACGGGGGCATGCCTGGCGTTGCGCCGCAGCGCCTTCGTCGAGGTCGGGGGATTCGACGAGCGCCTGTTCCTCGACTACGAGGAGACGGACCTGTGCCGCCGCCTGGCTGACCGGGGCTGGCGGTGCCGCTTCGAGCCGCGATGGCGGGTGATTCACACCCGCCCCAACGCCCAGCGCCCCGCCGATCCCCAGCGCCAGATTCACACCCGCCGGAGCCTGATGACCTACCTCGCGCGACACCGGCCGCCGTGGGAAGCCCGCGCCCTCGGCCTGCTCCTGCGCGCGGCGCTGACCCTTCGACCCACCCATCCCATGGCGGCCAGTTGGCGCGCCGGGCTCGATCGCTACCGACAGTTGCAGGAGCGCTGCCGCACATGAATGGCCCGACCCTCGTACTTGGCGCCGGAGGAATGCTCGCCACCTCGCTGGCGCACCGCGCCGCCGCATCACCAGACGCCTCGGCGTGGACGTTTCTCTCGCAGTCGGATCTGGATCTCACCGACGCGGCTTCGATCGCTGGTGCGCTCGACCGGCTGGCGCCGCAGTGGGTGATCAACGCCGCGGGCTACACAAACGTCGATGGCGCCGAGAGCGCGGTGGATGAAGCGTTCGCCGTCAACGCCCGGGCGGTGGGCGACCTGGCCCGGCTCTGTGCGGCGCGCTCCATCGCGCTCGTTCATTACTCAACGGACTACGTCTTCAGCGGCCGCTCCGACCGCCCCTGGCGGGAGGAGGACCCGACCGAGCCGGTGAACGCCTACGGCCGATCGAAACTCGCAGGCGAGATCGCCCTGCGTGAATCCGGAGTCGAGCACCTGCTCATCCGCACCTCCTGGCTCTACGCCGCGCACGGTCGCAACTTCGTCCGCACGATCCGCGACCGACTCCGCGCCGGCCGCGCGCTGCGCGTCGTGTCCGATCAGCGCGGCCGGCCCACCAGCGCCGACGACCTGGCGGCGATGACGGTCGAGTTGATCGCCCGGGGCGTTCGCGGCACGGTTCACGCCGCCAACGAGGGCGAGACGACGTGGTTCGAGTTCGCTTTGGCGATCCGCGACGCCTGCGCGCCCGGCGCCGTCGTTGAGCCCTGCGCGACGAGCGAGTACCCCACGCCGGCGCGGCGCCCCGCCAGTTCGACGCTGGATCTCGCGCGGCTGCGCGCGAGCCTCGACCGCCCGCCGCGCCACTGGCGACTGGCGCTGGCGGATGTCCTCGAACAACTGGAGCAATGCTCGGCCGGCGCTCCCTGACCGTGCGGAGCGCCGCCGCGGCGCGGTCGGCGTCAGTCCGGCCCGATCTCGATCGTCTCGCCTTCTTTGGGCATGAGCGGAGCGCGATGGCGGCGCTTTTCAATCGCGACGGCGAGCGACGCCATGGCCTCCTCCTCGCCGTGCACGAGCATGGTGTGGGGATTGCCCTTGTTGAAGGCGTCGTGCCACCGGAGCAGGTTGCCGCGATCCGCGTGCGCGGAAAAGCCGTTGATCGTGTGGATGCGGGCCTTGACGGCGACCGGCTCGCCGTAGATGCGCACCCTCTTCGCCCCGTCCACGAGTTGCCGTCCGAGGGTGCCGCGGCCCTGGAAGCCGACGAAGACGATGTGCGCGCTCTCGCGCCAGAGATTGTGCCGGAGATGATGCAGGACGCGTCCCCCGGTGCACATGCCGCTGGCGCTGATGATGATCGCGGGCCGCTTGAGAAAGTTCAGGGCCTTGGACTGTTCAACATCGCGCGTGAAGCGGACGAAGTCGAGGTCGCACAGGCGGAATCCCTTCTCGATCAGGTCCAGGGTCTCTTCATCGAAGAGTTTTGCGTGGCGGCAATAGAGATCGGTCGTGGTCAGCGCCATCGGGCTGTCCACGTACACCTCGCGGAACGGCAGCCGCCCCGCGCGGTCCAGTTCGGCAAGGCGGTAGATGAGCGACTGCGTCCGCCCGACGGCGAAGGCGGGGATGATCACGTGTCCGCCCGTCTCGCTTGCGGCGGCGAGCACGCTTTCGAACTCGGCGAGCGTCTCCGACTTGCCGCGATGATCCCGGTCGCCGTACGTCGATTCCATCACGACGGCGTGCGCGTGTTCGAGCGTCGTCGGGTCGGGCATAAGCGCCTGGTCATCAGGTCCGAGATCGCCGGACATGACGAGGCGTCGCATCCGACCGCCAGCGCCGATCTCAAACTCCGTGATCGCGGAACCGAGGATGTGTCCCGCGTCGTGAAAGCGGAAGACGATCTCCTCCGCCGGCGTCGCGTCGCGCCCGTAGGGAACAGGCCGAAAGAGCGGCAGCGTCTTCTCCACGTCGTCAGCGGTGTAGAGCGGATCGACGGCGTCCTTGCCCGCGCGAAGACGGCGGCGCGTCTCGCGCTCCGCCTCGCCTTCCTGAAGATGCGCCGAGTCGCGCAGGAGAATCTCGGTGAGGGCGATCGTGGCGGGAGTGGCGTAGATCGGCCCCGCGTAGCCGTCGCGCACCAGCCGCGGCAGCAGGCCGCAGTGGTCGATGTGGGCATGCGAGAGGACCACCGCGTCGAGCGCGCCCGGCTTGAAGGGAAACCGGCGCCGGTTCTTCTTGTCCGCCTCGTGCGTGCCCTGACGCATTCCGCAGTCAAAGAGAACCCGGTTCTCGCGATGGCGGATGAGGAAGCACGATCCGGTAACCTCGCGAGCCGCGCCATGAAAGGTGATGTCCATTGCCTAAGCCGTAGGGGCGCAGGCGCCTCCGGGCAAGGCGGGGAGGTCGAACATCGTCGCCCCTCAGATCCCCTCACCGCGCCGTCTGAGCCAGCGCCACTCCTCCAGATTCCACCATCGGGCCGCGCCGAGGTAGGCCGCCAGTCCGGCGAGGGTGAGAATGAGCAGCGCCGGAACACTGCCCGACCAGCCCGGCTTGGGCTCGGGCAACAGCCACTGCGCCGCACCCAGCATCAACGTCATGGCGAGAGTGATTCCGGCGATGCGCGCCAAGGCGCGCGCCGTCGGCGCGTCGATCGGCGCCACGCCGAGGCGCCTGGTTCCGCGCAGAAGGAGCACGACCTGCGCAAGGGAGCAGATCGAGGTCGAGGCCGCCAGCCCCGCCTCTCCCAGCCACCAGATGAGCGTGAGGTTGAGCACGAGGTTGCCCCCCACCATCGCCAGCGAGATGCGCACCGGCGTCGTCGAATCGCCCCGGGCGAAGTACGCCCGCGTCAGCACGTGAATGATGGAGTAGGCGCAGACCGAAGGGCTGTACGCCGCCAGCACCCGCGCCACGCGCGCGACATCCTCAGCGGGGAATTGCCCGCCGCTGTAGATGACCGCGGTCAGCGGCGTGGCGACGAAGAGCAGGCCGATCGTCGCCGGCAGGCCGATGAAGAATGTCAGCCGCAATCCGTGGCGCATCACGTCGGCGAAGTCCGCGTTGTCGCGGCTGGCGCGGGCGAGCGCCGGGTAGATCGCCGTCGCCACCGCGATGCCGAAAACGCCCAGCGGAAACTGGTAGAGCCGCTGCGCGTAGCCCACGACCGCCGCAGAGTGGCCATCGAGCGGGTAGTCGAGGCCCAGAAGCCGCGGCCCGACGAGAAACGGATACGACGCGATCAGACCGTCGAGAAACGTGTTCAGTTGCAGCACCCCCAGGCCGAGGATCATCGGCAGGGCGAAGCGCCAGGTCTCGTGCAGGTCCGGACGCATCGCCGCAACCTGCTCGCGCGTCGGGCGCGGGGTTGCGGCCCGAATACCGCCAAGGGCCGCAAGCGACCACGCAATCTGCGCCGCCCCCGAAACGAGCACGCCGATTCCGACAAAGTAGAGTCCGTTGCCTCGATCGAACTCGGGACGTGCGGCGGCGTACAGGGCGGCGCCGATCGTCGGGATGATGATTCCCACATTGAGCAGAATCGGCGCCGCTGCTGTCGGACCGAAGCGACCGTGAACCTGCAGCACCGCTCCGAGCACAGCCGTCGCGCAGACCATCGGCATGTAGGGGAAGAGGAGCATCGTCAGTTCGATGGCGAAAACCCGCATCGAGAGATCCGCCTCGCCCCGCCAGCGCAGCCAGAGCGCAGCCAGCGCCGTTTCCACGAGCAGCGTAATCGCGACGAGCACCAGCGCGGTCGATCCGATGACCAGTCGCGCATACGCCCGCGCCCGCGCCGGGTCAGCGTCGAGCAGGCGGGTGTACCGCGGCAGGAAGGACGCCGTCAGGGCCCCTTCGCCGAACAGCCGCCTGAAGAGATTGGGAAGGAGAAAGGCGAAGGTGAAAGCGCCGAAGTCCGGCCCCGAGCCGAAGGTCCGCGAGTTCGCCGCATCGCGCACCAGCCCCGCGATCCGGGAAAGGAAGGTGAGACTGGAGACGACCCACGTCGCGGCGACGAGCCCCCGCGCCGCCCCGGGTTTGGGCAGGGGGGCCGGGCCGGTCGCATTGTCGCGCTCTTGGGTCGCCACCGGAAGGATCGGAGGAGTGGGCAATTCGCGCCGAAAACGGGCGGTCGCATCCCCGCGGGCGGGCGGCCCCGACCCGCCGAGTTCATCGACCGGCGACACCATGGCCATCCACAAATGACCGTGCGCTTCGTCCTCTCAGTCGCTCTCGCGGCGCCAATCGCGAATTTCCGAAAAAACAGTGCCCGCGCCCATTGCGATCGGTCCGGTTTTCGGGTACTCTCGGCACACCCCTCGATCCCTCGCAGGGGCCATGGTTGGCCCCCGCCGACCCGGGGGTTTGCGGCGGCCGGGGCGGGTGTCCCGGAGTCTTGTGGCAGGCCGCGGACAAGTCCTCACCATCAATCGGAAGGAGAATTGAGATGACGGGCAGACTCGTATTGATCGCAACTCTGGGGACGGCGCTTGGGGGGGGCACCGCCCTTGCCGTCAACGACATCATCGCGGTGAGTTGGAGCGGGAACGTCTACACCATCGACTCGGGAACCGGTGTTGGCTCCCTCCTCGGCTCGTCGGGATTCAGTTCTCTGAACGCCTCGGCTCGTGCGGCTGACGGGACCATTTACGCCAGTTCCGGACTGAGCACGACCACGATCATCCGAATCGATCCCAACACCGGCGCCGGAACGCTCGTCGTCAACTCCAACCTCGGCAGTTGCCGCGGCATGGCGTTCGCCAACGATGGCCGTCTCTTCGCCATTGAGGATGCCGGGTTCGTCAGCGACAACCTCTACACCATCGACCTCACCACGGGCAACAAGACGTTCATCGGAGCGACCGGCATGCCCGGCCTTCAGGGACTCGCCGTCGATCCGACGACGGGAAGGATGTACGGGTGGGATGTCGGCTCCGGCTCGGGCATCGGCGCGGGACTCGTCGCCATCGACATGAATACAGGTGCGGCGACGGATGTCGATCCCAACACGCCCGGCTCGGGCAGCGATGTGCAGGGCATCGGCTTCGACTCCGCAGGCAACCTGTACGGCGCCCGCGACTCGCTCTACACCATCAGTCTCTCGACCGGTGCCACTTCACTCGTCGGCACAGGCGGGTACTCTGACACCCGCGGCATGGACTTCCTCGGCGCCGGCGGCTTCAACATCCGCCTCAGCGGACAGTGCCCCGGCCAGAAGACCCTCTCCTGGTCCGGCGCCGGCTCGGGCCAGATGGGCATCATCCTCGGCAACGGCCCCGGTAACTACACCCTCCCCAGCGGACCCTGCCAGGGCACGCAACTGGGCCTCTCCGGACCCGGCGGCCTGCAACTCTACAACATCATCGGGACCAACGGCGGCCAGGGTCAGGTGACCGCAACGGTCGGCACCGGCGCCTGCGGCAAGTGGGTCCAGTGCATCAAGACCAACGACTGCTCGACGAGCAACGCGGCTGGGCCGATCTGATCCTCGGCCCCGAACCCAAGCAGACCTGTAATCAGCGCCTCGCCCCCGTCCCCGGGGGCGAGGTTGTCCTTTTGTCGGGCCGACTTGCTCTCGGTCGGCGGGTGGCATCGATCGCCGCCGCTCTGCGCGGGTGGCATCGATCGCCGCCGCTCGGGGCGGAGATCGATGGCGAGCGTGCAAGCGCGAACGAAGACCCCTGTCGTCTGCACTGCACTCTCGCTCAGAGCCGCGAGCGTGCAGTGGCACCCTCCTGATTCACAACCGCGCGGGTGGCATCGATCGCCGCCGCTCGGGGCGGAGATCGATGGCGAACGTGCAAGCGAGAGCCCTTGCCCTCTGCACTGCACTCTCGCTCAGAGCCGCGAGCGTGCAGTGGCACCCGTTTGATTCACAACTGCACACCCCTGCCCTTCGCACTGCACTCTCGCTCAGAGCCGCGAGCGTGCAGTGGCACCCTCCTGATTCACAACCGCGCGGGTGGCATCGATCGCCGCCGCTCTGGGCGGAGATCGATGGCGAGCGTGCAAGCGCGAACGAAGACCCCTGCCGTCTGCACTGCACTCTCGCTCAGAGCAGCGAGCGTGCAGTGGCACCCGTTTGATTCACAAGCGCGCACCCCTGCCCTTCGCACTGCACTCTCGCTCAAAGCAGCGAGCGTGCAGTGGCACCCGCTTGATTCACAACCGCACACCCCTGCCCTTCGCACTGCACTCTCGCCCTGAACAGCGAGCGCGCAGTGGCACTCGGCACAACTGAAGTGAAGTGAGAGTGCGCTATGCCTGCTTGAGGCTGCGCTCTTCCTGTGAGAGGTAGCCGGGGCCGCGGGTGAAGGCGACCTCGCTGCCGATGGGCATGACATCCTCGAACATGCCCTTGCGCGGCGCCGTGCGGCGGGCGATGAACGCGCCGCAGATGATCAGGGCGTAAAACGCGAACAGCCCAACTCCGAGGATGGTGAGCACCCACTGCGTGATGGTCTGCAGCGTCCCTACTTCGCCCGTGAGATGAGCCACGTAGACGGTGGTCGCCGTGTACTTGGCCGTCACCTCGGCGCCCGGCTGGACGAGGGCGATCCACACCGCCGTGCCGACGAGCATGGCGAGGCTGATGGGCAGCAGTCCCTTGACGCAGCCGTGCATCACCTGATCGATGCGGATGCGCGGCACCGTCCAGCGGATCCACATGTGGATAAAAACCACGAGCAGGGCCTTGCCGATGACCATCGTCATGCCGTAGAGGTTGAGAATGAACAGGCCGAACGCGCCGCCCTTGATGCCCATCAGCGAGGCGATCTCGGACCACGACGTGACTCCGGCGTACCCGCCCATGAGGTACTCGCTCCCGACGCGCACGGGGTCGTAGCCCAGGGCGAGGTAGATCGGATCAACCGGCCCGAGGGGGCTGTTCCACGCGCCGAGGAAGAGCACCGCCTGAATGCACCCGACCACGAACATGCCGGCGTACTCGGCGAAGAAGAAGAAGGAGAACCGCAGGCCGGAGTATTCGGTGTGGAAGCCGGCGACGAGTTCGGATTCGCCTTCGGGCAGGTCGTAGGGCGCCCTCTTGGAGGCCGCGAGGGACGCAATGAAGTAGATGAAGAAGGCGATGAAGATGAAGGGGTTCTGGTAGAAGAGCCAGGTCTGGATGCCTCCGCCCTGGAGGTAGCCGAGTTGCACGAGGTTGAGTGTTCCGGCGACAAGCACGCCGCAGAGAATCGCCACGCCGAGGGGGATCTCGTAACTGACCATCTGGCAGGCTTCGCGCATGGCGCCGTAGATGGCCCACTTGGAGTTGCTCGCCCAGCCGGAGAGGATGACCCCCATGACTTCGATGCCGAGGATCGCCAGCAGGTAGAGCAGGCCGACGTTCAGCCCCGCCTCGAAGACGAACTGCGGTCCGAAAGGAATCGCCAGAAACGCCGCAAGGACGGGAGCAAACGCGAGATATGGGGCGAGGCGGAACAGGAAGGAATCGGCCCCGGCGGGCACGAGATCTTCTTTGCACAGGAGTTTGATGCCGTCCGCGAGAGACTGGAGGATGCCGAAAGGCCCGACATGCTTGGGACCGAGGCGCGCCTGGATGTGACCCGCGACTTTGCGCTCCGCCCAGATGCTCAGCATGGCGAGCAGGCTGATCGCGGGCAGGAAGACGGCGGCGGCAATGAGAGTCTTGACGGCCACGAGGCAGACCCAGTAGGGCAGCCCGCTCGTGGTGGAAAGGTTCTGCGCGATCTCTGCAAGCATCCGTGACGTCCGTTTCGCAGCAGGGGAATCAATGGGGGTGGAGTTTAGCAGGGCCCCTCGCTCCGGCAAAGCAGGCGAACCGCTCGGGCGCGGTTGGCGTATAGGAGAGTGCGACGACAGTCGCCGGCAAAGGTCGCCCGAGTCACCCCTTGGGAGCAGGCACAGGGCTTCGATGACGAAGCGAATGTTTCCTCTGAGCGGGGCTGGGCGATCTGTCGTTTTTGGCCAGTGCGGGGGCGGTGCTGCATCTAGAATTGCAGAGTCGGCCTTCGGCGTCCGGCCAGAGCACCCTTATCGGATCGACCCCATGTTCAAACCCGCTGTTCACTCTGCCCTTCTCGCATCCGCCGCCCTCGGTCTGATGGCCGTGAGCGCCGACGCTCAGATCGTTATTTCACAGCCCGCGGAGATTCAGCGGCCGGTCGTGGACACGTTTCGCATCCGCACGACGGTCAGCGCCCCCGCCTCGATCGCGGCCCCGGCGATGCCGACGCAGCAGAGCACTCGCGGCTACATCATCGCCCGCCGCGGCATCGAGAAGGAGATTCGCAAGATCAAGGGGCAGTACCTCGGCTCCAAGGAGTTCCCGCCGACGCGGGCCCGCGGCCTGAAGGAACTGGAGCAGTTCACCGACCCCGTCGCGGTCGAGCCGCTCATCACCGTCCTGCGCAAGGAAAGGGAAGATGCGCGGCAGTGGCTCTTCGAGCACCTCGCCCGGCGCGTCGATCCGCAGTACGGCCAGGCGACGCTGGCGTGGCTGGCGATCTACGACGAGGAGAAGTGGATGCGCGAGGCTGCGCTGGCGCACCTCAAGGCCCCGACGAGTCACGCCACACGCCGAGTCGTCGAGCGCGCCCTCCAGACGCCCGACCTGGACATCATCAGCGGCGGCGCCGGGGCGGCAGGTGCGTTGCACCTCGTCGAGGCGATTCCTCACCTCATCGTCGCCCAGCAGCCGCGCGCCACGTCGATGTCCGGCCAGGGAGACCTCGCCTACATTCAGGTCGGCACGCAGCGCTACCTTGTCACCGACCTCCAGCCCGTCGTCGGGGACAACTCCGTCGGCTTCGACCCGACGCTCTCGGCCTTCACCGACGGAACCGTGGTGCGCATCATGGATGCCATCGTCGAGTTCTACAACCTCGATGCCCACAACGCGCTGGTCAACCTCGTGAAAGAGGACTTCGGCCAGCCCGTCGATTTCGGATTCGACATCCCCAAGTGGAAACAGTGGTACGAGCAGGAGTACCTCCCCTTCGCCCAGGCCCGAGCGGCCCGGCAGGCCGCCCAGCCGGCCGCGACGCCGGACAACTGACCGAGTCTCCGGCCGACGAATCCGCCGCAATCTTCAGAACCGGGGCGATTCCGAATGGAGTCTCCCGGTTCGCCTGTTTAACCTTCCGTAGCGCCCGAGGCCGACGCCCGGCAAGGAGAACCGCATGAGCACCGCCAGCAAGCCCGACCTCTCCCGCCTCGACCCTGAGAAGCACACGCCCAGGGACCACGGCTGGCTCGAACTCGTCGATGTCGATCACATTGAGTTTTACGTCGGCAACGCGCGTCAGGCGGCGTACTACTACGCCGCCGCCTTCGGCTTCAACATCACCGCCTACAAGGGCCAGGAGACCGGCTGCCGCGACAGCGCCAGTTACCTCCTCGAACAGGGCAACATCCGCTTTGTCCTCACCACCGGGCTGACGAAAGACCACCCCGCGCAGCGCCACGTCAGTCTCTTCGGCGATGGGGTCAAGGGGGTCAACTTCACCGTCCGCGACGCCGTGGACGCCTTCGAGCAGACCACCCGACGCGGCGGCCGGCCCGCCCAGCAGCCCACCGTCGAAAAAGACGACCACGGCGAGATCACCCGCTCGGCCATCTACACCTACGGCGAAGTCGTTCACACTTTCATCGACCGCTCCCGCTTCAAGGGCAAGTTCCTTCCCGGCTTCATGCCCGTCGATCCGCCGGTCAATCGCGTCAACGCCGGTGGCGACTGCGGCCTCAAGTTCGTCGATCACCTCGTCGGCAACGTCGAACTCGGGAAGATGAACGTGTGGGTGAAGTGGTATGAAGAGGTCATGGGCTTCACCATGTTCAAGCACTTCGACGACAAGGACATCTCCACCGAGTACTCCTCGCTGATGAGCAAGGTGATGAGCAGCGGCCGCGGGCTGATCAAGATGCCCATCAACGAGCCGGCGCCGGGCCGCCGCAAGAGCCAGGTGCAGGAGTACCTCGACTGGCACCACAACACGGCCGGCGTGCAGCACCTCGCCCTGCGCTCGCGCGATGAACTCAACTCAGTCCGCCTGCTGCGCGAGCGCGGCGTCGAGTTCCTCAAACTCCCGGACACCTACTACGACATCGTCTGGGACCGCGTCGGCGAGATCGAGGAGGACCGGCAGAAGATCAAGGAACTGGGCATCCTTGTCGATCGCGATGATGAGGGGTACCTCCTCCAGATCTTCACGCGGCCCGTGCAGGACCGGCCGACGCTCTTCTTCGAGATCATCACCCGCCGCGGCTCGCAGAGTTTCGGCAAGGGCAACTTCAAGGCCCTGTTTGAAGCGCTGGAACTCGAGCAGCAGCGGCGCGGAAATCTTTGAACGGCGCTCCGGGCCGAGAGGTCGCGGGCGATCGCCCGCTCCTCCATGGTCGCGGCGCGATTAGAATCCCCCGATGAGCGAACTGCGCGACCGGGTCATCTGCATCGTGGGGGCCAGCAGCGGAATCGGGCGAGCCACGGCCCTCGAATGCGCTGGAGCGGGCATGCACGTCGCCATCGCGGCGCGCCGGCTCGACCGCCTCGAAGCGCTCGCTGAAGAGATCGAGATCCGCGGCCGCTCGGCTCTGCCCGTCGCCTGCGACGTTCAGTCGGACGAGGACGTGGCCCGGCTGATCGACAGGTGCATGGAGCGTTTCGGCCGGGTTGACGCCGTCCTCGCCAACGCCGGCTACGGGCACGAAGGTTCGGTCGTCGAACTCCCGGATGAAGCGCTGCGCGGCATCTTCGAGGTCAACTTCTTCGGAACGGTGCGCGTCGCGCGGGAGGCAGTGCGGATCTTCCGGCGGCAGGGGCGAGGACACCTGCTCATCACGAGCAGTTGCCTCTCGCGCTTCACGCTGCCCTACTTCGCCGCGTACAGCGCCACGAAGGCGGCGCAGACGCAGGTGGCCCGTTCGCTGCGTCTCGAACTGGCGGAGGAAGGCATCGAGGTTTCGGTGATTCACCCGATCACGACGACGACGGAGTTCTTCGACGCCGCCGCCGACGCCGCGGGGGCAGCACGACGCGGCATTCCCGACCATGCGCCTCGCCTCTTCGTTCAGCCGCCCGAGCGCGTGGCCCGGGCGATCGCCCGCTGCCTGCGCCGCCCCCGGGCCGAAGTCTGGACGAGCCACATCACCCGCCTCGTGGCCGGTGCGATGGTCGCGTTTCCCCGCTTTCACGACTTCTGCGTGCGCCGCGAGGTGGCGCGGCGCAGCGCCCGGCTCTCGGCGGCCGCACTCCACGCCACGCCTGAAGTGGCGGCGGAAAACGCCCCGAGATGATCTTCGGCCGCGTCCGGAACGCCACGCAGGATGGAAGCACCCCCGTGCGGCGCTACGATATTTGCCTGTTCGGCAACGGCGCCATGGCGATCCGCAGCCGCGCGGCATCACTGGCCGCTCCGCCGCCGCAGCGCCTCCTTCCCCCCTTCCGAGCCAGGTTCATTCAATGGCAAAGAGCGCACCCGCTATGAAACGACCCTCCTCCCGTTCCACCACCCGCCGCAACGTCCGGACCGTCAAGCACGCAAAGTCGGCGCCGAAGATGGTTTACTATTTCGGCCGCGGCCGCACCGACGGCAACGCGAAGATGAAAGCCCTTCTCGGCGGCAAAGGCGCCAACCTCGCCGAGATGACCTCCATCGGCCTGCCCGTCCCCCCGGGCATCACCATCACCACCGAAACCTGCGACGCCTACTACAAGTCGGGGCGAAAACTCCCCGCCGGACTCATGAAGCAGGTGACCGACGGCATCGCCTTCATCGAGAAGCAGACGGGCAAGACCTTCGGCGGCGAGCGCAACGCCCTGCTCGTCTCCGTGCGCAGCGGCGCCGCCTCCTCCATGCCGGGCATGATGGACACCATCCTCAACCTCGGCCTCAACGACCAGTCCGTCCGCGGCCTCGCCGCCGACACCGGCAACGAGCGCTTCGCGTGGGACGCCTACCGCCGACTCATCAACATGTTCGGCGACGTCGTCAAGGGCGTCGATCACGAACTCTTCGAACACGCTTTCGACGCGATCAAGAAGAAGTACGACGCGAAACTCGACACCGACGTCCCCACCGAGGGCATCAAGGAACTCTGCGAAGCCTACAAGCAGGTCTACCAGCAGGGGGTCGGCAAGCCATTCCCCCAGAACGCCCTTGAACAACTCACCGAAGCGATCGAGGCCGTCTTCCGCTCCTGGAACAAGCACTCCGCCGTCACCTACCGCCGCAAGGAGGGCATCACCGGCCTGCTGGGCACGGCCGTCAACGTGCAGGCGATGGTCTTCGGCAATATGGGCGAGGACAGCGGCACCGGCGTCGCCTTCACCCGCAACCCCTCCACCGGCGAGAACGAGTTCTACGGCGAGTTTCTCGTCAACGCCCAGGGCGAGGACGTCGTCGCCGGCATCCGCACGCCGCGCCCCGTCTCCGAGATGAAGTCGTGGCGGCCCGATCTCTACAAACAGTTGCTCAGCGTCCGCAAGCGGCTGGAGACGCACTACCGCGACATGCAGGACCTTGAGTTCACCGTCGAGCGCGGCACGCTCTACATGCTCCAGACGCGCAACGGCAAGCGCACCGGCACCGCCGCGGTGCGCATCGCCGTCGAGATGGTCAAAGAGAAGTTGATCAGCAAGGAGGAGGCGATCGCGCGCGTCCCCGCCGGCGATCTCATTCAACTTCTCCTGCCGAGTTTCGATCCCGCCGCGAAGAAGGCCAACAAGGCGGTGGCCACCGGCCTTCCCGCTTCACCCGGCGCCGCCGTCGGCAAACTCGCCTTCACCGCCGAGGAGGCGACCGAGCGGGCCCGGCGCGGCGAGAGCGTCATTCTCATCCGCAAGGAAACCAGCCCCGAAGATGTCGAGGGCATGCACGCCGCCGCAGGCATCCTCACCAGCACCGGGGGGATGACCTCCCACGCCGCCGTCGTCGCTCGTGGCTGGGGCAAGTGCTGCGTCGCGGGCGCGGGCGCGATCCACATCGACGCGCGCAATCGCCGGGCCGAGATCAAGGGCCAGTACCTCGGACCCGATGACGTCGTTTCCATCGACGGCTCGAGCGGCGAAGTCTTCATCGGCGCCCTCAAGCGCGTCGAGCCGACGCTCGGCGGCGCGCAGGCCCAACTCCTCGCCTGGGCCGACAAGATCCGCACCATGAAGGTCCGCACCAACGCCGACACCCCCGCCGACGCCCGCAAAGCGCGCGAGTTCGGCGCCCAGGGCATCGGCTTGTGCCGCACTGAACACATGTTCTTCGAAGGCGAGCGCATCAAGTCCATGCGCCAGATGATCCTCGCTGACACCGTCGCCGAGCGCGAAAAGGCCCTTGCGCGGCTGCTCCCCTACCAGCGCGAGGACTTCATCGGCATCTACCGCGCCATGGATGGCCTGCCCGTCACCATCCGCCTCCTCGACCCGCCGCTGCACGAGTTCCTCCCGCACGAGGAAGAGCAGATGCGCGAACTCGCCGCCGAGGCCGGCGTCGATGTGAACATGATCCGCACGCGCGTGGACGTCCTCCACGAGGCCAACCCGATGCTCGGGCACCGCGGCTGCCGGCTCGCCGTCACCTATCCGGAAATCCTCGTCATGCAGGTCCGCGCCATCACCGAGGCCGCGATCGCCTGCCTCCGCGAAGGCGTGGATGCCCGGCCGGAGATCATGATCCCCCTCGCCGGCACGAAGCGCGAACTCGAACTCCTCCGCGCCCTCACTCTCGAAACGATCGAACTTGTCGCCCGCGAGCAGGATTACAAGAGCCGACTTCACATCCCCGTCGGCACGATGATCGAGGTTCCCCGTGCCGCTCTCGTCGCCGATGAGATTGCCAGCCAGGCCGACTTCTTCAGTTTCGGCACCAACGACCTGACGCAGATGACCTTCGGCTTCAGCCGCGATGACATCAACACGTTTTTGCCCGACTACCTCGGCAAGGACATTCTCCCCGTCGATCCCTTCCAGACGATCGACGTGAAGGGCGTGGGCGCACTGGTTGAAATGGCGTGCCGCAAGGGCCGCTCGGTGCGGTCCGATCTCAAACTCGGCATCTGCGGCGAGCACGGAGGCGACGCGGCTTCGGTCCACTTCTGCCACCGCGTCGGTCTCGACTATGTAAGTTGCTCCCCCTTCCGCGTCCCCATCGCCCGCCTCGCCGCGGCGCAGGCGGTGATCAAGGAGCGCGGCGTCAGTGGCGTCAAGAGCAACGGTCGCCCCAACGGCGACAAGGCAAAGAAGAAGAACGCGAGGGCGACCGCCAAAGCGAGAACGAGCAAGCCGCCTCGCCGCCGCTGAAGTGGGCCCTGGCTCGATGTTCAGGTCGATCAGCCGCCTTCGCCCGGCTCAGTCGGGGCGGCGACCTCCGCCTTTTCGCGCTGAAGGCGCGCATCGCGGGCCTTGGTGGCCTGTTCGTAGAGGCCCCATTGGACCATCAGCGCCGGGCCGACGTCGATGGCGAGTTGGGCCCAGATCTCCTCGAGTTGGCCGGCGTTCTTCTCTTCGGTGATGCGGCGCTCGGTCCACTCGACGCCGTTGGTCACGCTCTTGAGCATGGCGTTCATGATGCGCCACTCGGCGTCGGTCTGAGGCAGGCGGGCGCCGAGGCCGGGGAGGTTCTGGGGCAGGTGGAAGTACCACTTGCCATCGGGAGCCTGGCGGATGAGCACGCCCACGCCGAAGGCGGGCTGATCGTCGATCGTCAGGGCGAAGGTCTCATCATCGACATAGACGGTGCTGACGCGCTCCATCTCGCGGTCAAGCATCCCGAAGGGATCGGCGATCATGAGCGTCATGCGCTCCTCCCACTGCTCGCGGCTGCGCGAAGTGCGGCCGGAGGAAGCGAGTTTGTCGCTGCCCGCGGCCGCGGCTCTTTCGATCAGCGCGGCGAACTCCTCCGGGTACTTCTCGCGCAGCGACTCCGAGAGGCGGTTCATGCGCTCGAAGAGCGGGCCGAGTTGACCGAGCAACTCCTGCATCTGCGGATCCTCCGCGCGGATGAGCGAGGGGATGAGATGCACGTTGCCGTCCTTGAGCATGTCGGCGAGAGAGCGAACCGTGGCGTCGGCGCTGGTCTGGTGGTAGGTGCGGCTGCGGCGGCAACCAGGCGCGAGGAGGACGACCGCGGCAAGAAGCACCGCGAAGAACACGTCCCACCTGAGTTCCGCGCTGCGCGTCAACATGAACATGCCCCTTGTACTGCCCCGTCGCGGGGCGGATGCGGGTCAGTGCCCGAAGCGCCGGCCGCAGCGCCGCCGCCGGTTAAGGATACGATGGGCTTTCAGGCTTCGCCGGGGAACGCGCCATGAGCGATGAACTCCGCCTCACTCTCCAGGTCGTCGGCTCACTGGCCATCATCTTCGGCGTGCTGTGGTGGATGTGGCGGATCCCCGGTGAGGCGGTGAACGGCTCGCTGGCGGCGGCGGTGCTGGCCTTCTGCTCGGTGTGGATCGGGGTGGCGGCGATCGGGGTCGTGGCGTGGCTGTGGTGGTCGGCGCATCCCGGGCCGTGGGCCGTCGCCTCAGTCCTCGTGTGGGCGGCGGCGATTTCAAGCGGGCTGCTGGCGCTGTGGACCTACCGCCACACGCCGGCGGGGGCGATGTCGGAGGAGGTGCTCCTCCAGCGCCTCCAGGCCCGGGTCGGAGTGGGGCTGGGCCTCGTGGCGGTGACGATGTGGTACATCTTTCTCATCGTGCGGTTCTCGACGCTGACCGTTCGCGAGGCGGAGCAGGGCGCGGCCGGGACACGGCGGGAGGAAACCATCCTCTGCTCCTCCGATTGCGGCGGGAGTCGGACCTATGATCCCCCGGTATGCAGATTGTCGTGAACGGCGAGGAAATCGACATCGCGGGGTGCCCGACGCTGGCGGACCTTGTGGAGCACTTCGGCCTGGGCAACCGGGCCGTGGCCGTCGAGGTCAACAGTGAACTCGTCCCGCGCGAGCGGCACGCGGAGACGCGCATCCGCAAGGGCGACCGAATCGAACTCGTGACGCTGGTGGGCGGCGGGTGACGTGCGGAGGAAGTCATCGCGCTGTGTGCAAAGTCGCTGCGTGCCGCACACTCTACGAAGCGCTCCGCTGCGCCGAGCCTCCGCGTCGCGGCTAACCACGACCGCGACGACCCGATGCCTCGATCCCCTCATGCCCTGATCCCTTGATGCCTTGCTCCCATGATGCCTCGATGCCTCTCCCCCACCATGACAGATTCCCTCAAGATCGGCTCCCTCGAGATCTCCTCCCGCCTCATCGTCGGGACGGGCAAGTACGCCAACTACGACGTGATGCGCTCCGCCCTCGACGCGTCCGGCGCACAGGTCATCACCGTGGCGGTTCGGCGCGAGCGCCTCGTCGATGACAAGGGGCGGTCGATCCTCGACTTTCTCGACCTCGACCGTTACACGATTCTGCCCAATACCGCCGGGTGCTTTGACGCGGCCGATGCGATCCGCGTGGCCCGCCTCGGCCGCGAGATTCTCAGCCAGATGAACAACCCGGGGCGCGAATGGGTCAAACTCGAAGTCCTCGGCGACAGGCAGACCCTCCTGCCCGACCCCGTCGGCACCCTCGACGCCTGTCGCGCCCTCGTGAAGGACGGCTTCAAAGTGCTCTGCTACACGTCGGACGATCCCATTGCGGCGGTGCGGCTGAAGGAAGCGGGCGCAACGAGCGTGATGCCGGCCGGCTCGCCGATCGGCTCGGGTCGCGGCATCGCCAACCCCTCCGCCATTTGCATCATTCTTGAGCGCCTCAAGGCGGGCGATCCGGACTACCCCGTCATCGTCGATGCGGGCGTGGGCACCGCCAGCGACGTAACCATCGCGATGGAACTGGGCTCGGACGGCGTGCTGCTCAACACGGGCATCGCGCACGCGCGCGATCCGGTCACGATGGCGACGGCGATGAAGCACGCCTGCCTCGCCGGCCGCGCGGCGTATCTCGCCGGCCGAATCCCCAAGCGCCTCTACGCCACCGCGAGCAGCCCGTGGGAGGGCGTGATCTCGCACATTCCCGGCGAGTGAGGCGGCGCCGAGCGAACGGCCGCCGAGCAGCGCCGCCAAGCAGCGCCGCCGAGGCGCGCGCCGGTTCAGGGCGGCGCGTCCGGTGAAATCGTCTCCCGCCCGACTTCCCGTACGGGGTGGTGCGGCTGCCGGCCATTGAGCACTTCCCACACGTCGCGCACCACGTCGCTCATGCGCATCATCGCGGTGCGCGTTCGGCCGGCGATGTGAGGCGTGAGGTGGGCGTTGGGCAATGACAGCAGCGGATCGTCCGGCGCGATCGGCTCGGGGTCGTGCACGTCGAGCCGCGCCTGCGCGCGGGCGTGTGCCGCGAGGAACGCGGCCAGGGCCGCCGCGTCGATCACGAAGCCGCGAGAGGTGTTGATGAGCAGGACGTCGTCGCGCATCAGCGCCAACTCGCGCGCGCCGATGAGGTGCCGGTTGCCCGGCCGTCCATCCACGTGGATCGTCAGAACATCCGCCTGCCGAAGCAGCGTGTCGCGGTCAACCGGTTCAGCGCCGAACCGCTGCCCGGCGGGAATGTCGAGCAGATCGTGGTAAATGGCTCGCATGGCAAAGGCGCGGCCCACCGCGGCGATGCGCTTGCCGATCCGCCCGAGGCCGAGGATGCCCAGCGTCAGTTCATCGAGTTGGCGCTCGGCTTCGAGTTCATTGCGCCATTGGCGCCACTGGTTCGCATCGGCCGCCTGCCGCACCTGTCGCCGCGGCCGCAGCGCCTCGAGCATTTCCGCGAAGACGAACTCGACGACCGCTTCGGTGTTGGCGTCGGGGGCGTTGACGACGACGATGCCGCGCTCCGCGCACGCCCGCAGATCGATGTTGTCCACCCCCACGCCGGCGCGGGCGACGACGCGCAGCCGCGGTGCGCGATCGAGCAATGCCGCGTTCACCTGTGTGTAGGTCCGCACCACCAGGCCGTCCGCCTCGGCGAGATGCGCGGGAAAGGCCGGATCATCGTGCGGGCAGACAATCAGGTTGACGCGCTCGGCCAGCCACGCCGCCGCCCCGGCGTCGAGGTGTTCGGTCTGGATCACGTTGAAGCGGCGGTTGCTCATGGTGCAGTGTTCGGCTGCGGCGCCGGTCAGCGCTCCTCGGGAAGGCGGCGGATGACCAGCGCTGTGCGATCATCCTCGGCCGGCCGCGCGCCGCAGTGCGCTCTCACCGCTTCGACGATGCGGTTGAGAATGACCTTGGCGCTGTGATCGCGATGGCGGCGGATGACTTCGACGATCGCCTCGTTGCCGAAGGGGCGGCTGTCCTCATCCGCCGCCTCGAAGAAACCGTCGGAGAGCACGGCGTAGACATCGCCCGGCGCGAGTCCAGCCGTGCCGAGTTCGACTTCCTCCACTTCGCCCTGATCGACAATGCCCAGCGGCAGCCCGTTCGCCTCGGAGAGATGCGCCCGGCCCGCAGCGGCGTGAAAGTGCAGCAGCGGCCCCTGCCCGGCGGAGTGAAACTCGATGCGGTGAACGTCGGCGTCGAGACGGCCCAGAAAGGCCGTGATGAACCGCCCCGGCGGCAGGTCTTCGCAGAGTTGGGCGTTGATGTGCCGCACGGCCTGCTCGATCCCCACGCCGCAGCGCATCGCCACCCGCACCATCGCCCGCGCCTGCGTCACGCTCAGCGCCGGGCCGAGACCGTGTCCCGTCGCATCGGCGATGAAGAGGATCGTCCCCGAGCCGGGCACCTCGAAGACGTCGCAAGCGTCGCCGCCCGTCTCCTCGGCGGGCTGGAGATGGACCGCAATCTCGTAGCCGCGAGGCTGGGGCACGTGCGTCGGCCAGGTCGCCTCCTGCATCCGCTGCGCGAGGGCGACGTCGGCATCAAGTTTTTCCTGCCGCACCTTCGCCTCGAAGAGCAACGCCCGCTGGAGCGCGACTGCGGCCTGCATCCCCAGCGCCTCGGCGACAAATTCGTCCGCCTCCGTGAACGACCCGCCCTGCTTGTTGAGCACCTGCCCCACGCCCACGACCGAGCCGTCCGTCGCCACGAGCGGGATGCACAGCAGGTTGCGCGTGCGATATCCGGTGCGCCGGTCCGCCTCCGGGCTGAAGCGAGGATCGGCGTAGCAGTCGGAGACGTTGATGAGCCGGCGCGTCAGGCAGCACTCGCTCGCCAGGCCGCGCTCGACCTTGAAGCGGAACTCGCGCTGCATCGCGTCGTCCAGCCCGTGCGCCACCCGCGAGTGCAACTCATTGCTCGCAGGGTCGTACTGAAAGACCGTCGCGCGCTCGGCCCCCAGGAGATCGCGCAGGGCGTCGATGATGAGGCCGAGGATCTCCTGCACGTCCGACGAGCCGCCGAGCCGCCGGGCCACTTCGAGGACGCGAACCAGCGAGGCGGCCGCATCCGCCGAACCGAGCCGATCGCCGGTCGCGGGCGGTGAAGTTGAGGAGGTGGGCGTGGTCACGGCGCTGGCGGGCAATACTGTTGTGCGGGGCGAGGAAAGGTCGATCTAACGGCGGAATAGTACCGACCCCGCCGCCGCCGCGCCCGCCGCTCTCCCGCCACGTCCGAAGGATGATTCCATGCCGCCCGCCGCTTTCGCCACGCTTCCGTTCCGCCGAGGGGCTGTGCTTTGCCTCGCCGCCGTGCTCCC
>JBDIVQ010000060.1:0-21084 GCA_039794345.1 Phycisphaerae bacterium
CGGGCAGAATCCGGGACCGGATGCAACGCGGCCCGCGGCTGCTTGATAATGTACCCTGCTTCAGCCCTTCGTGCGACCGGTTTCTGCTTTTTGTTCGCAACTTCACCCGGCCGGACCCCGGCTCGGGGCGGTCGCTTCCCACCGGGGCCTTTCCTACCCTCACCCCGCCATGGGTGAGCAGGGCGGAAAGCGAGCGGCGAGATTCCAGGCCCCCAAGGGAACGCGCGACTTCTACCCCGCTGAAATGGCCCGCCGACGCTACCTCGAGCAGGCGTGGCGGACCGTCTCCATCCGCCACGGCTTCGAGGAGATCGAGGGGCCGACCTTCGAGGCCGCCGACCTCTACGCGGTCAAGAGCGGCGAGGCGATTCTCGGCGAACTTTTCCAGGCCTTCAGCGGCAAAAGCCCCGAAGAGGTCGAGCAGGTGAAGGCGACGGGCCGGGCGCCCTACGCCCTGCGGCCCGAGTTCACCCCTACGTTGGCGCGCATGTACGCCGATCGGGCGGCGTCGCTGCCCAAGCCGACGAAGTGGTTCGCGATTCCGATCCACTACCGCGCCGAGCGGCCCCAGCGCGGCCGGCTGCGCGAGTTTCTCCAATGGAACGCGGATGTGATCGGCGATGGATCGCCCCAGGCCGATGCGGAGGTCGTCGCCCTGGCCGTCGGTCTCTTCACCGAACTCGGTCTGAGCGGGCGGCACCTCACCGTCCGCCTGAGCAATCGCGACCTTGTTTCGGAACTGCTCCTCGAGAGCGGCGTGGCGCGAGCGGACCTTGGTGCGGCGCTGGCGTTGCTGGATCGGCGCGACCGGATGGGGGCGGAGGAGTTTGCCGGGGCCTGCGGCGGGATCGGGCTGGATGCTGCGGCCTTCGCCGCGAGCCTCGACGCCGTGCAGAACGTGATGAACAGCGCCCTTGCGGCAATGGAAAACGCCGGGCCCATGCCGGCGATCGCCCGCGATTCTCCCGGTATCGATCAACTCACGGGTCTGCTCGACGCGCTCGCGGCGCACGGCGTGCTCAAGTGGTGCGAGTTCGATTTTTCGATCGTGCGCGGCCTGGCGTACTACACGGGGACCGTCTTTGAGATCACAGCGGCGGGGGAGCGCGCCGTGGCCGGAGGCGGGCGCTACGACAGGCTGATCGAGGCGTTCGGCGGGCCGCCGACTCCCGCCGTCGGCTTCGGCATGGGCGACGTCGTGCTCTCGCTTGTGCTCGAAGAGCACGGCCTGATGCCCGAGGGCGAGCGGCTGGCGGAGTGCCTCGGGACGAGGCCGGATGCGTTCGTCGT
This sequence comes from Phycisphaerae bacterium, assembly GCA_039794345.1. Classification (GTDB taxonomy): domain Bacteria; phylum Planctomycetota; class Phycisphaerae; order Phycisphaerales; family UBA5793; genus UBA5793. The sequence continues at coordinate 1,291 of JBDIVQ010000060.1, forward strand.
ATCAGCCGGAGACGAATCGTGCGACGCGGCGGTGGCGCCGCTCGTCGCCGAGTTGCGCCGCGCCGGCCTGCACGCGCGGCGGTCCTACAAGGCGACGAAGAAGATCGACAAACTTCTCAAGGACGCGGCGGCATGCCACGCCCGCTTCGCCGTGATTCTCGACGAGACGTGGAGCGCCGGCCGCGTGCAGGTCAAGGACCTCGCCGACGGCACGCAGCACGCCGTCCCGCGCGCCGAACTGACGCAGTGGATCGCGCCGCGCCGACTCGCGGTTCCAGGTTAGCCGCGACCCGGAGGCTCTGCGCAGGGGAGCGCGGCGGTGCGGCGGTCAGAGGCGCTCAGTTCAAACCCAGCGCCCGCGACATGGCTTCGCCCATGCCGGCGGGGCTGGCGGCGACGGTGACGCCGTCGGCCTTGAGGGACTTGATCTTCGCGGCCGCGGTATCGTCGGCGCCGCCGATGATGGCGCCGGCGTGTCCCATGCGCTTGCCCTTGGGCGCGGTCTGGCCGGCGATGAAGGCGGCGACGGGCTTGTTCATGTGCCGCCTGATCCACTTGCCCGCTTCCGTTTCGTCGCTGCCGCCGATCTCCCCGATCATGAGCACGCCGTCGGTTTCCGGGTCGTCGTTGAAGAGTTCGAGGAGTTCGATGAAGTTGAGTCCCTTGACGGGATCACCGCCGATGCCGACGCAGGTGGACTGCCCGATGCCCCGGCTGGAGCACTGCCAGACGGCCTCGTAAGTGAGTGTGCCGGAGCGCGAGATGATGCCGACGGCCTTTCGCGTCGAGGCGTCGTCGCGGTGCATGTGAATGTAGCCGGGCATGATACCGATCTTGCACCCGCCGGTGAACTTCGCGCCGGCGCCCTCGCCGGAAACGCGCTTGCCGGGAGTGATGACGCCGGGGCAGTTGGGGCCGATGAGGACCGATTCGGGATACTCGCGCAGCAGGGCCCTGGTGCGGATCATGTCAGCGGTGGGAATCCCCTCGGTGATGCAGCAGATGACGCGCACGCCCGCGGCCGCGGCTTCGATGACGGCGTCGCCGGCGAAGGGCGGGGGGACGAAGATCATCGTGGCGCTCGCGCCGGTCTTCTCGACGGCCTGGGCGACGGTGTCGAAGATGGGCAGGCCGTTGGGGTCCTTCGTGCCGCCCTTGCCGGGCGTGACCCCGCCGACCATCTTCGTGCCGTAGGCGAGGCAGCCTTTGGTGTGAAACGCGCCGGCGGAGCCGGTGATCCCCTGGCAGATGACTTTTGTGTCGCCGGTGACGAGTATGCTCATGAGTGCGGTCCGCGCAGCAATGGTGCCGCCATCGTCCGGCGGAACGAATCGCACGTCGCCGGAGCCGAGGCAATGACAAGCGGTGAGGATATCGCCTGCACCGGGAGTGTCCAATGCGGCCGGCGCCTTCGGGGCGCTCTTTCGCGAATGGAGGGGAGCCGAGGGGTCGTCCCCTGCGGCCACGTTCTTCCCCCCGCCGGGTTGACGAACGGCTGCGGCCGGCGCGCCAGAGCACTTCCCCGTGACTCGGTGCGGGCGGCATCGAACGCTGCCGCTTCGGGCGGAGTTCGATCTCGTGGGTTCCCTGCCCGATCACACTCAACTCTCGTCCAGGGCGACGAGCGCTGAGTCCACCCCGCTCCATCTGGAGAGGAAGTGTTCTAGACTTGTCCGGCCGCAGTGCCGACTCGATCTTCGGAGAGCGCACCCATGAAACGCACCAGTCGCATTCCCGCCCCGCTCATCTTCCTCGCCGTGCTGTTGCTGGCGGCCACGGCTGCGCCCGGCAAAGTCAGGACGCGGACGATCGACTACAACGACGGCGACGTGGATCTCCAGGGCTACTTCGCGTGGGACGATTCGATTGAGGGCAAGCGGCCGTGCGTGCTGGTCATCCACGCCTGGTGGGGGCTGGGCGAGGATGAGAAGGCCCGGGCCCGTCAACTGGCGGAGATGGGTTACGCCGCCTTCGCGCTGGACATGTATGGAACCGGGCGGTACACGAACGACCCGGCCGAGGCCGGTCGACGGGCCGCTCCTTTCTACCAGGATCGCCAACTGGCGCGCTCCCGGGCGGCGGCCGGATTGATCCCCCTCTGGGCGCAGCCGGAAGCGGATCACACCCGTACCGCCGCGATCGGGTACTGCTTCGGCGGCACGGTGGCTCTCGAACTGGCCTGGACGGGCAACGACCTGCGCGGGGTCGTCAGTTTCCATGGGAATCCCCTGCCCGCACTGGAGGGCGACGCCGACCGCGCCCGCGCCCGGCTGCTCATCTGCCACGGCGCGGCGGACACCCTCGTGCCCGCCGAGACGATTGGCGCCTTCACGCAGTCGCTCGAAGGGACGAAGGTTGACTGGCAACTGATCACCTACGGCGGCGCCAAGCACAGTTTCACGACCCGCAGCGCCGATGCGGTCAACATCCCGGGGGTCGGGTACCACGCCGACGCCGACCGCCGCTCCTGGGCGCACATGCGGATTTTCTTCGAGGAGATCTTCGCGGCGCCGGCGGCGGCGGAAAGCCCCCGCCCGACGCGCTAGCGTTCTTCGCCCGCACGGATGCGAGCCTCGAAGCGGGAGAAGGAACAGCACATGACGATGAACCTCGCGCAACGCACCAGCGATACCTCCGCCGGCAGTCGGTACGGATCCGAGGCCGTTACGCACGGCATCCGCGTTCGCGTCGTGCCCGCGTTCATCGAAGCGCACTCTTCACCCATCGATCGCAAGTTCGCCTTCGCCTACCGCATCCGGATGACGAACGAGGGGAGCCGCCGGGTGCGCCTCGCCTCGCGCCGGTGGATCATCATCGACGGCTACGGCCGGCGCGAAGAAGTCGAGGGCAACGGCGTCATCGGGCAGAATCCGGTGCTCGATCCGGGCGAGGTCTTCGAGTACGCCAGCCATTGCGTGCTCCGCTGCGAGTGGGGGACCATGGAAGGCTCCTACCGCTTCGTGCCTGAGGGCGGCGAAGCATTCGACGCCGAGATCGCTCGCTTCTACCTCGTCGCCGAGGCGGAGCCGGCGGCCGAACCGGCGTCGTAGCCGGCCGCGCGAAACACAGAAAGCACAACGACCTCGCGGAGGCGACGAGGTCGTTGCGCTCGTGGATGTCCCGCCCTTGCGGACGGGAGGCTTCAGTTGGGCGCCTGGGCGACGTTGCTGGTGGCGCAGTCGCTCAGTTGCAGGAGTTGGAAGTAGCCGCCGCACGCGCCGTTGGGGAGCGTGGCGGTGAAGAACCCCGATCCCGCGCCTGAATTGAAGGTGCGGGCGAGTTGAATCTGGTTCGAGCCGAGGCCCAGCGGCGTTCCGGCGCAGGGATTGTTGTTGGGGACTCGGAAGGAGCCGGTGTTGCGGGCGAAGATGAGCGCCAGCGTGCCGTCGGGCTGCGCGCCGCTCCAGTCGAATCGCCCGCCGCCCTGAGTGCGGCACTGACCGGTGACGGCGAGGCTGAGGACGGGTCCACCGCTGCATTCGATCTCGAGCAGTTTGAACGCGTCGAGACCGGCCTCCGTGACCGAGTTGTTCGGATTGTCGGAGACGCTCAGCCGGAAGCGCACGCTGCTCGTCAGGTTGACGAAGTCGTTGACGAGGAAGGACTGGTTTCTCCAGCCGGGATCGTGGGAGGTGCGCCACATCTCGACCCACGAGTTCCCGCCGTTGTCGGAGACATAGGCGATGAAGAAGTCGTCCTGGTCGTCGTTGTACATCCAGCGGTCGAAGGAGACGAGCACGGCGGCGCGGCCGGTGAGATCAAAGGTCGGCGAGAGCAGGTGCGTCGGCCCGCCATCGACGTCCTGATTGGAGCCGTTGCCCGTGACGAAGCAGTACCCGGAGCCGTCCGAGTCCGCGGGCGGATCGCCTCGGCTGCCGCCGTTGGCCGGAACGGCGCGCTGCCAGGCGCCATCCGAGAGGTTCTCGTTCTGCACCGTCCATCCGCGGTCCGTCTGGAAGTTGTCTTCGAAGATGGGGTCAAGCGCTGAGGCGCTCAAGGCGCTGTAGGCGACGAGCGGCGCGCCCGGCGGGTCGTTGACGACCTGCCCGCGATCCGTCTCGGCGCTGAGGTAGTACTGGACGGTGCGACCGCACGTCGAGGCGGGAAAGACCGCGTCGTAGGAGTTCGGGCCGAGAATCTCCATGGGCATGCTCGTCCAGCCGCTGCCGTCGTTGAAGTGCAGCACGCCGGTGTCGGGCCGCGGCTCGGACCCGCTTGCTTCCACGTCCACCCGCATGCGCGTCCCGCCGGAGGGCAGGACCAGGTCCGGCCGGCCGTTTGGATAGAGGAACGAAAGGCTGGCACGCGCCGCGGAGGCGTCGAGCACGAACAGGCCGCGGTTGATGTCGCTGACGATGACGGTCCCGCTCGGGAAGAAGGGGTAGGTGCTCCAGGCGCCGTCGAAGCCCTGCGCGTCGTTCTCCGGGTAGGTGTCGAACCAGCCGGTCTGCACGGCGTTGAGCGGGTCGGTGACGTCAAAGATGCGCAGGCCGCTGCGGTAGTTCGCCTCGAAGCAGAAGTTCCCGAGAACGTAGAGGTTGTGGTCGATCGAGGGCGTGCCGGACGTGAAGGTCGAGGCGAGGGAGGGGGCGGTGATGTCGCTCACATCGAAGACGCGCGTCAGCGTCGTGTTCGTGTAGCCGCTCTGCTCGTCGAGTTCATCGTCAAGAAGGAAGTGCTGCCGGTCTTCCGTGAGCCAGCCCTGGTGGCAGTAGCCGAGGCCCTCGTAGACGTTTCGGCCGACGCGGAACATGTTGCTCTTGTCCGTGACGTCCACGATGTCGAAGGCGGTGCGCCCGTTGGCGCAGAAGGCGATCTGCCGGCCGGCGTACGGCCCTTCGGTATAGGTGATGATCTGTGCATCGTGGACGTAGGGGCCGGAGAACTGGCCGGCCAGCGTCGGATTCGCCGGATCGCTCAGGTCGAAGACCACGAGCGAGCCGCCGTTGATGTTGGCGCCGATGACGTAAAGAAAGCCGCTCTCCTCGTCCACGGCCACGTTGTGCGCCGTGCTCAGGCCGTTGTTCGTCAGGCTCCGCACCAGCGTGACGTTGCCGCTGTCCACGCCGGCAAGGCTGATGACCTGGATGCCTCCCCCCGACTCGTTGCTCACGTAGCAGTGGTCGCGGTAGACCTTGACGTCGCCCCACAGGCTGCCCGGGTGGCCGATGCTCGCCACGATCGTCGGATTCACAGGGTCGGTGATCTCAACCACCGCCAGCGCGTTCTGAACGCCCATGAGCGCATACTCCCGCCCCGATGGCGAGACGTAGCCCCAGCAGTCGTTGCCCGAGGATGGGTTGGTGGGGAACTGGTTGAGCGGAATCTGCTTCAGCAGCGTCACGTTCTGCGATTGAAACTGGGCCAGTGCGGGGGCCGCCGCAATCGAGGCGGCGGCCGCCGCCAGGATGACACAGCCCCGTCGAATCGTCGGTCTCGAAGACATCCGGTACTCCTTCTTTTCCAGCAGAGGTTCGTCTGATCCGCGGCTTCAAGGGCGCGAAGCGCGCCGGCCGGATGCCGGATCCGCCCCCGGGCGACCCCGCCTGATTCCAACAGCCCAACAGAACCGTGAACGGTCCCAATACATTCCCGAACCCGGCGCTACGGCAGGATCGCCGTGGTGCGCGTGTTCGATTTCACCGAGTCTTCTCCGTTCGCCCCACGCCGGATGACCGCCTGGAGCGCGATCGGGAAAGGCGGCGCGTGCCGCGGGATGCTCACGCTCAGCCGCGCCAGACCCCGCGCATCCGCGGTCGCCGAGCCGATCAACCCGGCCGGATCGACCAGATCGAGCGTCAACCCGCCGAGACCGGGAATGGACCGGCCCTGGCCGACGCCCTCCATCGAGTAGAGGAAGTAGACGCGTTCGCCCGCCCGGGCCCGGCTGACGCTCAGGACGGCCGAGTTGCCGCGCTGAAGGTCGGTGTGGCTGAGGCGGGGGACCATGGTCGCCTGGCCGCGAATCTCACCTGCGGGCCATTGGACGGTGTGGATGTTGACGTAACTCCCTTCGGTGAGGATGAAGGGTTCCCAGATCTCGTCGATCGGGATGCCGGACTCAGCGTAGTGCAGGCCGCCGCCCATTGGCTCCCACATGTGCCCGTGGCCGAGCATCGTGATCATCTCGCCGTAGAACCCCACGCGCCCCTCGTGCATGTGACCGTAGAGCAGATCCTCGTGCCTGATTCCCTCGATGTAAATGTCGCAGGAGAGGAGATTCGTTTCGTCGTCATAGACGAGCGAGGCGTGGCCCGTGGCCGGGCTTCCCGTCGGGGGAACGTGCTGATCGTGCGAGAGATCGGTCTCGATGTACCAGATGTCGCCGCTGGCCGCGCCGCCCGACAGCATGAAGAAGCCGATGACCAATGCCGAAAGTCCCGCCCTGCACGCCTTCATTGACGAACTCCTGTCTGAGTGATTGACGATCCGATTGGAGAACTTGATCGAAATGGCCATGCGCCGCGGCGTCGCGCGGCGCGCCGGTCAGAGAAACGTCCAGATGGTGATGATGCTGATTTCGCACGAGCCGGCCTCGACCGCCTGGAAGAGCACCGATCGGTGCCGCGCCGCCGCCGGGACGAAGACATCGAAAATCGCATGGCCCGTCTCGTCCGCGCGCACGCTCCGCAGGAGCGAGGGGCCGCGAATGCCGAAGTTCACGCCCGGGCAGATCGGTACCCCAACGCTCCCGTACTGGAATCCGTAGACGACGTGGACCATCGAGAAGGGCGTCGCGCCCGTGGCGTCAAACGTATTGACGACTCCCGCTCGCCCCGGGGTCGGATTGGCGAGGCCGAGTTTGGGTTTGAGCAGAAACGCCCGAATCTGGCCCGTGGCGATCCGTCCCGTGCCCGCGACGTGCCCCGAGTCAGTAATCCCGCACGCGGTGTTGAGCGTGTCCCAGCCGGAGAAGGGCGGGAGGAGGGAGTTGATGTTCGTGATCGTCCGGCCCGGCTTCCAGAGGACCGCCTGGAACTCCCCGGCCGAGGAGAGAAACGCCTCGCCCACGACCTCGCGCAGGATGTTGACCGACAGCGCCCGGCTGTCGCCCCCGATCGGGAAGGAGCCGAGATCGGTCATCACCCCGTTCTCCCACATGAAGGCGTGGGAGGAGTCGTTGCCCGTATCGCTGTGGCCGACGACGACGCCGTTGCGGTTCAGCCCGAGGGCTTCGGCAAAGGTCCCGCCGAGCGTGCCGATATCGATTGCCTGGCCGTTCTCCCAGTAGGCCGCGACTCGCCGCCCCGAGGCGTCTTCCGACCAGCCGACAATCCGGCCCGCTGAGTTGATCGCCAGCGCCTCGCTCGAGACATGGCCGCTAAGGACTCCGAGATCGACCATCTGCCCGCTCTGCCAGCGGAAGGCGTGCCACGCGCCCCCGGCCGTCTGGGCGGACCCCACGATCTGCGAAAGGGAGTTGATGCCGCGCGCTCGGGAACCGGCTCCGCCGAGCGAGCCGAGATCGATGCGGTTTCCACCGCTCCACACAAAGGCCCGCGTCCCGTTGCCGTCGAGCGTCATGGCCCGGCCGACCGCTTGCCGTGCCTCGTTGAGGCCATGCGCGAAACTCTCGTCGAATCCTTCCAGCACGCCGAGGTCGGTCATCTGGCCGTCCACCCACAGGAAGGCGTGCCAGAGGCCGTCAACGGTCTGTGCCGCTCCGACGACTTCGTTGTTCTGGTTGATGCCCAGGGCGATGCTTGCCTCGCCGCCGAGGGTGCCGAGGTCGATGGCTTCATACCCCGGATCGTGGCGGGCCTTGGCGGGCGCACCGGACAGGAGCATGGCAACGGCAACCGCCGGAGCCAGCAAACACGCCGGGCTTTGGGACCGAGAAAACACGCGCATTGAATACCCCGCTTCAGAACCGCCTTTGGCCCTGATTTGTTCCCGCGTGGCGCCGCGAGGTCGATTGATGGTGCGGCCCGGCGATGCCCGACGTCCTCAGCCGCGGCGCGGATTGCGGCCGCTGGGTCCGGCCGTCCGGCGTATCGGCGTCTCCGTCCGCGATTCTGTCGGGGCGGCGCGAAGCGTGCTCCCATCCGTCGGTTCAGGCATCCAGCCGCTGTCGCTCCCGGACCCGCTGCCGAGCGAGCCCGCCGCTTCGCCCGGACGCGCGGCAGGCGGCTCAGACCCGTCGCGCTCCGTCTCGGGCTCCTCCGTCTCGATCACCACGCCGTCGCCGATCCGGTCGCCGAAGATCATCCGGCCCGCCGAGGTCTGGAGCGAGCTCTTGACCGAGCACTCGATGCGCTGTCCGATGCAGTCGGCCGCATTGTCCACGACGACCATTGTGCCGTCGTCGAGGTAGCCGACCCCCTGGTTGCGGTTCTCGCCGCGCTTGATGACGTGAATCGTCAGGCGCTCGCCGGGGACGGCGGCGGTGCGCAGCGCGTTGGCGAGGTCGTTGATGTTGAGCACCTTGACGTCGTCGATCGCCGCGACCTTGTTGAGGTTGAAGTCCGTCGTGACGAGGTGCGCCCGGTACTCCCGCGCCGCCTCGAGCAGCATCTGGTCCACGCCCATCCCCGGCACGTGGACGTCCACGATCGACAGGTCGATGTGCGGGCTGTTCTGCATCTTCCGCACCATGTCGAGGCCGCGCCGGCCGCGGTTGCGCTTCAACTTGTCCCCCGAGTCGCTGAGCGTCTGCAACTCCTCGATCACGAAGCGCGGGATGATGATCGGCGCCAGCAGAAACCCCGTCGCGCCGACGTCGTAGATGCGCCCGTCAATGATCGCGGAGGTGTCGAGGATGAGCGGCCGCGTGCCGCGCAGTTGCTTGCTGAACTCGACGTAGGGGATGATGAGGCGGAATTCGTCCTGCGTGCTGTACACCACCGATACGCCGAGGTAGCACAGCGTGATCCCGAACGCCGCCTTGATCGCCACAAGCACGCGGCTGCCCGCCGAGCCGGGCTGGTAGCGGATGTCGTGCGCCTCGAGGAGCAGTTCGATGATCCAACTCAGCGCAACCGTCGCGAGCAGCCCGGCGATCAGACCGAAGAGCGCCCCCGTCATGCCCGAGAGCTTCTTGTGCGGCGTGAGGGCGTCCACCGTGATCGCCGCGCTGCCCAGAAACAACGCCACGAGCAGCGGGATCCACCAGTACTGCACGAAGATGTGCGTCGTCTCATCGTCCGCCGAGCCCGATCCGCCCCGCAGGAGGCTGAGCATGACCACCGTCACCAGCAGGATCAGGAACACGCCGCGGATGATGATCAGCGCGCGGACGCGGCTCCGCTCGGTGTCGTCGAGGAGGTTGACGGGCAGCGAGGCGCGTTCGCTCATGATCGGATTGTACGATCCGAAACAGGCGGCTACCATCGAATCCCGCCTCCGCGGCCTTCGCCGCCCAGCGGCCTCATCCCGTGATCCGTCGGCCGGGCCCGGCGCACGACCGGCCCATGAACCTGGTCAGAGCCTGACCGCAGCAGCCATAAGTGGTCGCCGATCGGGGCATCGGCCACCTGGCCGGCGGATCACCGGATGAGCGCGGCCAAGCGGCGGGAGATGCGTCCGATAGAGCCATGGAGGATGCAGCAGCACAGCACGCCCGCCGAGCCCCGCGCCTTTCGCAACGCCTGTGCGAGGGCCTGATGCCGAGCGCCTGCTGCCTGCTCCCGCCTCTGTCCTCCCCGGCACGGGAGTGCCGGGGCTTTGCCCCTCGATGCCCTGATACCTCTGCCAGTGCCTGGTGCCTCTTGCCGCGTGCCTCGCCTACTCGAACTGATGCACCACGAGTTGGCTGATGGCGCATTCGTTCTGGACCACGGCCTGGAGGAGCACCGTGCGGCCGCGGAGCAGCGGCGGGATGCGGCGGGTGATGTGCGCCACGCCGCTGCCGTCGGCGACGGCTGTGCCGACGAGTTGCGCGTCGGCGAGTTGCAGCGCGTTCTGCTGGAGTGTGCAGTCGGGAATGGCCGTGCCTCCGCCGCTGCGGCTGGCGAAGAGCGTGACCGTCGCGCCGGGGGTGATGTGCTTGATGGTGAATGTGTTGTCCTGCCCGGCCCTTCCCGGCGCGGGTTGCGCGAGGATGAGAGTCGGGTGAACGGGCGTAAGCAGATAGCCCTTGGTGTAGCCGGGATTGGAGAGGCGGTAGCCCGTGCCCGTGATCTGCCCGGCGTTGTTGATGCCGATCGCCAGGCCGATGAACCAGTCGGAGCGCGGCGGGATGAGGTGCGCGAGGTAACGCACGGGTCGATTCCACTCCCAGATAACGCCGATGTCCTGCGTGCCGTATCCGCGAGTGCGTGCCGCGCCGACGATCTGGCGGTTGTCGTTGATGGACCATGCGAAGGAGTTGGTCCAGTAGGACTTTTCGGGCAGGGGCGCCTTCTCGCCGTCCCGATAGATGAACGCCTGGTTCGTCCGGTAATCTCGCGACGTGTAACCGACAACGTCGCCTGCTTCATTGACGCCGATGCAGACACCGTCACGACTGTTGTCCGGGAGGAAGGTGCCCACGTCGATGATCTGGCCGTCCCGCCAGATGACGGGCCGCCAGACGCCGTAGGTGTTGCTCGTCGACTGGCCGACAATCAGTCCGGAGTTGTTGATGGCGATGGCCTGGCTCGATCGTCCTCCGTCATACGTTCCGAGATCGGTCATTTGCCCGTCCTCCCAGAGGAACGCATGCGCCGGGCGCGGAGGAGGCGAGGTCCTTTCAAGCGTGGACCATCCGACGATCTGGTTGCGATCGTTGATGCCGTAGGCCTCGGCGAAGTCGCCGGTTCCGAGATAGCCGAGGTTCTCCATCACCCCATAGCGCCAGAGGAAGGCGCTGCCGTCGAAGAGGCCTTGACCGGGTGTCATGGCGTACCCAACGATCCAGCCGTTGTTGTTGATCCCCCGGCATGCGCCGTAGTTACCCCCGAGTGTTCCGAGATCCATCGGCTCCTGCCCATCGATCCAGATCGTCGGATGGAAGATATTGCCGGGCAGAAAGGCGCTGCCAATCACATCCCCCCACTCGCTCACCTTCCAGCCGAAACTGTGGTTGCCGCCGAGTGTGGGGAGTTCGAACACGGCGTAGGGGTACTGCGGTCGAACGTTCTGGGCGAAGGACGCCTGAGGGCTGTCGAGTGTCATCCACGCCGCAATGAACGTGATAACGAGCAGCGGATGTCGCACGAGTTGCTGAGGACAAGTGTGCATGATGCGTACTCTTTGCAAGGTCGTGGCTGTTCCAGACTGATTGTTCCAATTCCGGCGGCGGGCCTTGGCTCGCCGCCGGATGGGTGAATCAACTTCGTCAGTTGCCAGGGCACGAGGCGCAGGCATTCTCGTGCGGATCGAAGTTCTGGATCTGGTAGGATGCAGCCGCATTTTCGTAGTAGGTCTTCAGCGGGCTGAACTGAGGCTCGTTGTTCGGGAAGTTCTCGGCGCAGGCGTTCTGGGCGCGCAGGGCGGGCAGATCCCAGAGCGGGTCAACCACAGGCCCCTGCAGCGTGCTGCCGTAGCAGACGATCGTCAGGCGCGCGTCGTAGAGCGGAGCCAGGGCGTCCCCCCAACCGAAGTTGACCTCGTTGCTGAACTGGGCCTGATGCCAACCCACCTGCCCGATAAGGAAGTCCTCCCAAGTGCCGTTGCCCGCATCGCATTCGGGATCTCCCATCAGGGCGAGGAACTTGTCGCTGCCGCCACCCGTCCACCAGCTGAGGCTCTCGTCCACCTTGGGCGCGAGTTCGAGGCAGACCGTTCGATAGGGGCCCGCGACGCTCCACTCTCCGGGGTACCCGCTGCCTCCTGAGAACAGATTGCCCAAGGCATCCGAGACGTCCGGGCGCTCCAGGTATCGGGCGTGCATGTCGAACCATGCCTGGTAGTCGTTGCACCAGGCGGCGGTGCGGTCGATGGCGTGCCATCCCATCATGGTGTTTTCGGATACCGTATAGTAGATGGTGTAGAGGGGGATGGCTGGGCCGACGATGCGAAGAGGACGACCCGCGAGGGCGGAGCCTTCGAGGATGGACCACATCCACGCCTCGAACCAGTCGAGAACTCTCACCGCCCCCTCGAGTTTGCAGTCGTTGATGAGTTGGTCGAACCGTGCGCCACGGCCACCGATCCACGTACAAGAAGTCTGCCCGCTGTAGAACTTGTACCCCCCCGCGCCGCCGAAGACCTCGTAGGCGGTCTGCGTGCTCTCGATGCGGTCGTCGAGTCCGATCTCGCCCGCCTGGCGATTCACGCGGGAACAGGCGCGCGCTTCGCCGCGGACCTCGCGCCACCCGACGACCTTGCCGCTGCCGTTCATCGCCCCTGCCTCGCCTTCCATGCCGGGTGTCGGCGACGCTTCACGCCGCCCGCAAAGAACGTACTGCCATCCGCTCCGGGTGCAACCGGGAAACCGGAAAAATGGAGAAGAAAATGAAAAATCCTGCTGCGGCGGCGGGGACTTGAGCGCGGCGATCAGTGATGGGCGTTCGGGGCGGCGATGCCGATGGTGCCGACGCCGATACGGGCGCCGGCGTTGCCGACGGGCTGGCCGCCGTCATCGGCCTTGGCGTGGACGATCACGGCCCGGCCGAGGATGGCGTTGCGGCCGGCGATGGTGATGTCGGGGATGACAGCGCTGAAAGTCGTCCTGCCGTGCGCATCGGCAACGAGATTGCCCATATCGCCGGCGTGATGGGGTCGGTCGGCGTGCTCGGGCAGGGCGTGCCACGCGGTCTTGTCGGGGTCGTAATGACCGCCCGTGCACAGGGCGTCGGCCGAGCCGGTGAAGGCGAACTCGTGGATGTGGAAGCCGTGCTTCTGGTTGGGCGTAAGGCCGGAGAGAGTGGCGCGGACCTCGACGCCGCCATCGACGTCGCGGAAGGTGATGACGCCCGAACACTGGTTGCCGGCGGTGGGGTGGATGGTGCAGACGGCCGACTCAACTTCAAGAAGCGCGCACTCGTCGGGCGGACAGCAGGTCGAGGCGCAGCCTGAAAGCGTGAGAGCGGCGACTGAGATCGCGACCAGCGCCGCGGCGCGATGGATGAGCATCTTCACTTCCCCTTCTTCCTTGATCGAGTTCGATTCGCTGGTCAAGTTCGAGCAGTCGTCATCCGGTCCGGGCTATTTGAGCGGCTCGGGCGGCGCGGCGTTGGTGGGGGCGGCGTCGGCGGTGCTGCCTTCGGCGCTCGGGCCGGTGTAGGACGACGGGACGAGGAAGATCTCGACGCGGCGGTTGGCGCGGGCGCCGCCGGCGGCGGGATTGGCGACGACGGGCCGGAACTCGCCCCACCCCGCCACGCTGCACCGACCCGCCGCGACGCCGGCGCTCACGAGCGCATCGCGCACGCTGATGGCGCGGTGGACGGAGAGGTGGACATTCGTGGGATGCTTGGAGCGCGTGCCGACGTTGCGGATGGGGACGTTGTCGGTGTGTCCGACGACGCGGATCTCGTACCCGGCGGCGGGGGCGCTCTTGAGGACATCCGCGAGACGCTGGAGCGAGTTCTGGGCGTCGCTCTTGAGGTCGGCGCTGCCGAGGTCGAAGGTCAGGTCGCTGAGGAACTGCACCATGCCGCGCTTCGGGTCGTAGATCATGAGTTCGGGATTGCTCGCGGCCAGGGCGCGGAGGGCCTCGTCGAGTTCGGGGGGCAGGACCATAAGGTCCATGTCGTTGAGGCGCTGTTCGAGGTCGGCGTACATGGCCATCGCGGCCTGGAGCTGCGACGCGGCCTCGGCACGGCGGCGCTCCGCCTCGAGGGCGCTCCTGTCGGCCGACTCGACCTGGCGGCGCAGGGCCTGCGTCGTCGAATCGAGCGATTCGTTCTGAACCTCAAGTTCGGAAATGCGCTGCTGCTGGACCCGAACCTGGTGCCGCAGGTCATCGACAGTGCCCTGCGAGCAGCCCGCAAGCACGCTGAAGCCCAAGGCGGCGAGGAGGGTGAACGATCGGGAGAAGAGCCTCATGGGGGAACCATCCTTCCTGTCGGTGCGCTCGCGGCCGGGGTGCGGCTCTCGCACCGGCCTGCGGTCAGTGTATCGTAGTGCGGCGTCATGACCAATTGCACTGCAGCGTTCAGCATCGGTCAGAAGGCATGTCCAGCGACAAAACCGACCTCTACATCCTCGCCGGGGCCGCTCAGGACGCGACCGGCCCGCCCATCCGCCCGGCCGCGATCCACTGGAGAGCGGGGGAGGTCATCGCGATCGGGACGCCCGACGCCCTTCCCGCCCCGCCGGGCGCCCGACTGATTGAGCGGCCCGGCCACCTCGTCTTGCCGCCCTTTGTCAACGCCCACGCCCATCTCGATCTCACCTCCATCGGCCCCAAGCCCTACGGCGGCGACTTCATCGAGTGGATCGATTTCGTCCGCAGCGCCCGGCCGACTGACCCCGACGCCCTTGCGGCCTCCGTCCGGCTGGGAATCGAGAAGAGCATTGCGGGCGGGACGGCGATCATCGGCGACATCGCCGGGGTCGGCTCGACCGTGCCGCTGGAGGTGCTGCGGGCCGACGGCCGGCTGCGCGGGATCAGTTTCGTCGAGTTCTTCGGCCTCGGCTCGCGGCAGGACCGGGCGATTGAGGCGATGGAGGCGCTGTGTGAACGGTTTCCCGTGGATCCGACCGAGCGCGTTCAGTTGAGTATTCAGCCTCATGCGCCATACAGCGCCGGGCCGGAGGTGTACAGGGCCGCGGGTCGGCTGGCCGCGGCACGCGAGTTACCGTTCTCGACCCATCTCGCAGAAACGCAAGCCGAACTCGAGTTCACCCGCACAGCAACAGGGCCATTCGCCGATTTTCTCCGCCGAATCGACCGATGGGACGATTCCATCACGCCTCTCGGCGTTCACCCCGTTGAGGCCGTGGCAAAGTCACTCAGCAAGCCCACGCGCTGGCTCGCGGTGCACATGAACTACGCCGACGAGCGCCAGCTCTTTCATCTCGGACTCACGCGCACGGCCATTGTGCACTGCCCGCGCGGCACAGCCTACTTCGGGCACGACGTACTTCGCTACCAGAATGTCATGCAGTGGCACCTGTTCGCACTCGGCACGGATTCGATCGTCAACCTCGATCGGACCGATCGCATTTCCATTCTTGATGAGATGTCGCTGCTTCATCGGCGTGATCGTGTCGGGGCCGTGGCGCTGCTCCATTGCGCCACGTTCTGCGGTGCGATGTCGCTGAGAGTGGGTTGGAAGATACTCACACTTCAGCCCGGGCCCTGCGCAGGCCTGATCGCCGTCGAGTTTGACCCGCGCGACCCGAAGGATGCCCTGGCGCAGGTGCTCAACGATCCCGGGCCGATTGAGTGGCTCGCCCGCGCGTGAGAATCTGTACGAGAACGCGGGGTGCCGTGGTCAAGCGACGCTCTGGGAGCGCGGGCCACGCGAGTGTAGCCACGACGATCGAACCAGATTGATCGTTTGTCCGCGCCGCGGCGTGGCCCTCCGGTCGCAGAGCCTCCCGCCGGACCACGGCACCCGCTGCTCATACAGGTTCGGATGGGGCGCTGGGGTGAATCCCTCAACACGCCCGATTGCCGGTGGGGATGCGGGCCGGCGCTCTATAGTTCGGGACATTCCGCCCGCGGGCGGCGGAGAGCGGTGGAGCACAGGCAATGAGCGCGAAATGGCGGCGAGTCAAGGCGTGGGACCAGGAGCACCTCACCGGTCCGCTCGCGCCCATTCGCTGGGTGCTCACTTCCTTCAGTTCCATCACACAGGCGGTTATTCTCCTGACCACCGTCGCGCTCTACGGCGCATTGGCGAGCATCCCCATCGGCCTGTGGGCGATGATCCCCACCAAGCTCTTTCAGCTGGCCACCTTCCTCGCCGTCGTGCTGGCGCTGCCGCTGAGTACGCAGTGGGTGCTGGGGAGGGCGATCCGCGGCCGCCTGAGCCGCGAGTGGGTCTTCGCGCTGCGCTTCATCGCAGGCCTGGCGATCATTCTCGCGGGGTGGCGGCTGTGGTTGTGGGGCGTTTGGCCGCTCATCCGATACGAGCCCGCCGTCGCCGCGCTCAACAAGCCCGCCACGGGCGTGCGCTTCTTCGCCGACTTCGTCCAGCAGTATCGCGGCACGCTCCTTCGCCAACTGCCCTCGTGGGAGATGACGGAGATCGAGTTCTACTCGTGGTGGCCCTTCAAACTCGTCCTCGTCCTCTTCGTGCTCAACATGATCACCGCGACGGTGCGGCGCATCGAGTTCATCTTCGTGAACATCGGCGTGCTCACCGTGCACACGGGCATTGTGCTCATCTCGCTGGGCAGCATCTTTTACGAGCGCGGCAAGGTCGAGGGGGACATCCGCCTCGTGCGCAACAGCCCGCCCAAGAGCGTCTACTACGACGCGATCGTGCCTGCGGTGTACGCATGGAAGGAAGGGGACGGGCGGCTTTACGTGCATCCGCTGCGCGGCCTGTCGCGGTACAACGACGCCCCTGCGGGCACGCCTTATGCGCCGAACACGGCGCTGCACGCCCAGCCGCAGTTCGGCGAGATCTTCCCCCCTTCGCTCGAGATCAACGTCGTGGGGGTGATCCCCTACGGCGTGCGCGAGCCTTCCTGGGTTGATGGAGGAATCGAGATCAACCCGTCGATCAACGTGAAACTCGACCTTGACGCCCCGGATGGACGGCGCCTCGCGTGGCAGCAGCGGCTCATCGGCGGTCTGCCGCAGGATCGCGCCTCGGGCGCTGCGCACCTCCCCGGCCTGACGATTGAACACCTCGTGCGCCCGACGCCGCAGCGCATCGCCGACCTCGCAAGCGCGTTTCCCGCGGAGGGCGATCACGCGATCATCGTCCGCGTGCCCGGCGCTGAATTCGAGCAGATGTTTGTGGTGGAGCCGCAGGCGAAGATCACCGTGGGCGCCACTGGCTGGACTGTCGCCGTGGATGATGTGCAGTCGGCTGAGGAGGGGCTGGCCCTCGTCTCGACGGGCTACCGCGGCGCGTCAAGTTCGCGGATCAACCTGACGATCACCTCGCCCGAGGGGCAGACGTTTAACCGAAGCGTGCTGCACCAGTATCCGGAGTTGACGCAGGATTTTCTTCCGGGCGAGCCGGGCCGCCCGCCGCAGCGCGTGGCGCCGAATCCGGCGATCGACGTTGTGTATCTCGATGCGTCATCGACGTACCTGTGGGTCGTGCAGGACGATCCCGAGGCCGGCGCGTTCCGCGTCGTGCAGCGCGTGCCCGGCGGAGAGGTGAAGGAGTTCGAGGTCGATTCGGGCGATTCCATCGTGGGCGAGCTGGAAGGCGCGACGATGCGCTTCACGTTCAACGGCTTCTGGCCGCGCACCACGCGACGCTTCGATGTCCGCCCCGTGCCGGACGAAGAACAGGACCGCAGCGCGCGGGGCACCTACTTCCACGCCTACCTCGACGTGGAGACCCGCGTCAAGCGGGCGGACGGGACGACGGACATCCGCCGGCGCTGGCTGCCCTTCAACCAGTACCTCGACGCCGACTACGAGTTCCAGCGCCTCGAGCGCTTGGACCTGCCCGAGGTCGGAACGATCACGCTGGCGTTCGGCCGGCTGCGCCGCACGCTCCCGGACATCGCGCTGGCGCTGGCGGAGTTCGAGATGATCCCCTACGCCGGCACGGACACGCCGCGCGACTACGCCTCGACGATCCGCATCTTCCGCGGCCCCGAGGACCGGGAGGGGGAGGAGCACGTGACGCGGCTGAACCGTCCCTACATCTATCGTCGCCCCTTCGAGTGGAACGACGGGCGCAACGCCGTGGCCAACAGCCTCGCGTGGCTCGGCTCGATCATCGTGCCGGAGCAGTACAAGTTCAGCCAGGCGGGGTGGGATCCGGTGAATCAGCGCTTTACGGTGCTGGGGGTGGGCAACAACCCCGGCATCTACATCATCGCGCTGGGCGGCATCCTCATGGGGGCGGGGATCCCCTGGGCCTTCTATGTCAAGCCCGCGATCATGCAGCGGCGCAAGCGGCTGATCAAGGAACAACTCGAGCGCGGCGAGTACGTGCCGCCGATGCGCCGGCCGGCGGAACAGCCGGCGGAACTGATGGGAGTGAACGCATGAGCAGCCTTTTTCGACGTCTCCCTCGAATGATCGCGGCGGCCGCGGTGCTCGCCGTCGCGCTCGGCGGACCGGCGGCGGCGCAGGAGGAGCAGAGCGCGCCGCCGGCGCGCGGTCCGGCGGGCAACGCCCATCCGACGGAGTCGTTTCACGGCGTCGAAATCACCAATCCGCTGGACAACCGCCAGCGCGGCCCGGTCCAGACGACGGCGGTCGAGAAGCACGGCTTCTCGAAGGAAGTGGATCTTTCGCCGCTGGCGCGACTGGCGGTCATGCACAACAGCCGGCCGGCCATTCTCGACACCCTCGCGCGCGACACCATTCGGCGCATCACCGGGCGCAGCAACTACCAGGACTTCGTCCGGGCGACGAGCGGCGGTCCCATGAAGAAGCTGAATTATGACCCGCTCTTCACCTTCTTCGATCTCATGGCCGACAAGGACTACTACTTCGACAAGCCGATCATCAGCGTCGAGTACCTGCCGATGCGCCGCGGGCTGGTCGAGGCGGAGTTTCCCGGCGACGGGGCCGAGCAGGAGCGGTGGATGATGGCCACGCGCCTCTCGCCCGAGATCCTGCTCCACCAGGTCGATCTCATCAACGGCGCCTTCATGGCCGACCTCACCTTCGACCGCGGCCGGTCGCAGATGCTCCTGTCGTTCAACAGTTTCCGCGACCTGCACGCCTCGCTGCTGCTCATCGCGCCGCGCATCGAGGGGGGGGACTGGCTGCACGTCTCGCTCGATCCGGGCCTCAGCGCGCAGTTCGCACGCCTCGGCGAGGCGTGGCGGGCGCGCGACGCCGCCGCCGTCAACACCCTCGTCAGGGAGATCGCCACCGGCATCCCGGTGATGAACGCCGAGCACTACCCGCCCGCCTGGCGCTCGCAACTCGAGATGCTCTACAACGGCGGAAACAACTTCATCTTCGGCTATACGTTCTACTTCCTCGCGCTGGTGACCCTGCTCATCGCCTTCGGCACGGGTCGGGTCGGCCTGCATCGCCTCGGGGTTGGATTTCTGCTTCTGGGCCTGTCCGTGCACGTGCTCGGCTTCGCCATTCGCTGGCTGCTGGCGGAGCGCATCCCCATTCAGAACCAGTTCGAGTCGATGTGGGGGCTGAGCCTGGGCGCGTGCCTCTTCGCGACGATCTCGATGTTCGTGCGCCGGCAGCCGATCTTCGGCGTGGCGGCCGCGGGCGTCGGCTTCCTCGCGCTCATGGCGGCGACGCTCAAGGGCATCCCCGGCGCCGAGATCGGCCGCGAAGCGGCGATCCTCAACACGAGTTACATCCTCTTCTATCACGTCAACATCGTGCTCTTCAGTTACGGCCTGATCGCGCTGGGCTTCATCGTGAGCCTCGTCTACCTGCTCGTTCACTACTTCGCCGGCCGAAGCGCGGCGACGGTGCAGGTCGCCGCGGCGGGCGTCGGCACCATCACCATCGGCGCGGGCGGGCCGGAGCCCGGCGTCAACGTCGGCCGACAGCGCCTGCTCAGCGACCTCGACCACGCGCAGATGGTCATCCTGCAACTGGCGTTCTGGATTCTCGGTGTGGGGATTCTTCTCGGCGCGTGGTGGGCGGATCACAGTTGGGGCCGCTGGTGGGCCTTCGATCCGAAGGAGACCTGGGCCCTCATCACCTGGATCGTCTACCTCATCGTCATCCACGTCCGCTTCGCCGCCCCCAACCGCGGCCTGACCACGGCGTGGCTGAGCATCGTCGGATTCTTCATCATGCTGTGGACTTATTTCGGCGTGAACCTCTTGTTGCCGGGGCTGCACGCGTACGCGTGA
>JBDIVQ010000061.1:0-21052 GCA_039794345.1 Phycisphaerae bacterium
GCCAAGAGCGAGCGCAGCGACCTGGCACGGCTGGTGGCGGAGACGCTTTGAGGATTCGCGCCGCGGCGAGCGGCGGTTGAGCCGCAATGTGTCTACTGCCCCGGCTCCCAGAACACCATCCAGAGCGCCCGGCCGTTGACAGGCTCGTTGGCGGTCTGCTGGATGTGATCGGGCACGTCGTAGATGGCGTGGACCCAGAGGAGATCGCCGGCCGTAAACGTCGGCCCGTTGCTGCCTGGCAAGGCGACGGAACTCTGCAGAGTGCCCCAGTCAAAGTGCCCTGCATGCGTGTGCCAGGCTATGGAAGGCTGATCCGGTTCGTTGCAGCGATGGGCCGCAGGCTGGTTCTGGGGCGCGGACTCCGGCGTCGCTGTGAAGAGAATGTCCTCATTTCGCATGAGCCGCATCCACGACGCGTGGTCCTGAAGAAGTGGAACAGCCGCGACGATGCGTCCGGAAACGCCGGAAGGGACTTCCCACTCCGGCCCGATCTTTTCGGATTCCTGACCCGAAGGCAGGCAGAATTCGTGCCCGCAGTACACGGCGCTGACCCACGAGACATTCACATCGTGATACTCTTGTTCGACATCGAGGTCAAAGACGAGCGTGAACCGCAGGTACGCGGCGTCAAAGAGGTGAATCGCAATGTCCGCCGGATTGGCCCAGAGCCAGTTGGCCGCAGTTACCGTGTCGTCCGGATCGAACAGCAACGCGTAGTCCGTGGTCCCGCCGACATTACGCAGGTCATAAGTACTGAGCTCATGCCCCGCGGCGATGGGCCAGACGCGATTGCAGGGATCCTTCGCCGGTCGGCCGTTCATCTTGAGAACGCAGCGATCGACAAGCCGCCGATGCTGGTCATCGGAGGAATAGTCACTGGTCGGAACGGTCTCGTACGCCGGATGCGGACCAAACATCAGGCGGACGTCCTTGACCCCTCTGAACCACACGTAGTCGCCGATCTCCTCGTCATCCAGGAGCAATTGGCGAATCGAGAAGAGCGAAGTCTGGCCGGAAACCTGTCAAAGGCTCGCGAGGTGAGTCGGCGAGTCCTCATGGAACATGCGGGCGCTCTGTTGGCTCGGTTGGAGGTCGAAGCCGGCGATCCAGACGAAGACGTTCTTCTCCCGAACAATCTGGGCCTGTGAAGGCCTTGTGACCAACGCGCAGAATGCAGCCGCCGCGATCGCTGTCACCACGAATCGACTCATCAGATTGGGATTCACTTTCGCCTTCCTTTCTCGGCCCGAGCAATGCCGTTCGAGGCCCCGCGCTACCGCTGGATGCCTTTGGAATAGCCTGCTCGCCTTGGCGGTTTTGTCCAAGGGCGTGGTCGCACTCTATAGCGTACCTGAACGGAAGGCAACGGATGATTCCGCGAGCAGTTCGGCTGGATCGGTTGGTGTTGGCAATCGTCGCCACCGCGGCGATGACAACCCCGGTCTCGGCCCAGCGCTACCGCCTCGTGGAGGTCGGAACGCTGCCGGGGCACGGAAACTCCTACCCCGTGTCGATCAACGATGGGGGGGCGGTGCTTTCGTACGCGTTAGATTTGTCGGTTAGTACGCCGTTCGTGTGGCACGCCGGAAAGGTGCGCATTCTCCCCTTTCTCGACCCGCGGGAGCAAAGCGCAATCCCGCGCGGTCTGAATAATGACGGCGACGCCGTGGGATGGTCCGCGACCGCTTTCCAGGGCCATGCCGTTCTCTGGCCGGCCGGGGGCGGGATCATCGATCTCGATCCGCCAGGCGCCAACGAGAGCGACGCCAACGCGCTGAACGACAGCCGACTTGTGGTCGGCTTTGCGCGCAACTGGCGCTCATTCACCTGGGAGAACGGGAACTGGACGGACTTTTACGACGCCGGCTGGCGTTCGATAAACAATCTCGGCCAGATGGTTGGTGTCAAGGATGGCGACGCCGTGATCTGGGAGAACAGCGAGTTGCACACGCTTCCGAATCTTCGGCCCAACGGGCAAAGTGGAGCGCGGCAGATCAGTGAATCGGGACGCTTCATTTCGGGCTCAACGACGTTGCCAGGTGATCTCTGGATCCCCGTGCTGTGGGACGACCGCCGCATCATCGTGCTCGGAGTACTCCAGTCAGGCCTCGGCAGCTCGTCGGGAGGAACCAACGATTCGGGTGAGGTGGTCGGCACGGCCTCGATTCAGACCGGACCGTTTCGAGAGGAACGGGGATTTGTCTGGCGACGACACGTGATGCACGACGTCAACGATCTGCTTCTTGACGGCGTCAGCGATGAATGGCTCGTGACCTCCGGCCGCGACATCAATGAGTCGGGGCAACTCCTCATGCACGCTTACGCGCGCTCGCGCGATCTCCGGCTGCCCGTCCGCCTCGACCCCGTTGATGAGGGGCTGACGGTGTGGTCGTTCGCTCCGAATCAGCCCGGCGCGTCCAACACGCTCGAAGTGATTCACGCCACGCCGCGCGGGCGCGTCGTCTTCGTCGCGGGCACAGCGCGCGGCGAGGCGCACGGCATCCCGCAGTGCCCGGGCGCGACGATCGAAACTGTCAATGCGCAGGTGATCGGCACGGCCATCGCCGACGCCGAGGGCCGGGCGACGCTCACTCGCTTCATCCCCGCGAGTCTTGCCGGCAGGCGCTTCGTGGTGCTGGCGATCGACTGGAGCACCTGCGAGGCCAGCCCGCCGGGGTTCATCCAGATTCAGCCGTGAAAGCCCGGGAATGTGGATATCTCAGGCAAATCGCCGGGATTTTTCACAAAACCCTGTTTTTTCAGGGTTGACTCGCCGGTGGCGCTTGCTTCCTGCAGCGGAGACCCTATAAAAACCGACATGAAAGCCACGGGTGGAGGTTCAGGGTGAACCGCCAGCCCGGCTCCGTCCTTCTCTTTTTTCATGGAGAACCAGCAGTGGCCAAGAGCAAGAAGACCCCGTCGTACAAGTTCACCAAGGCCGACAAGCCGCGCAGCAAGGGCGACATCTACACCAACCTCGCGACGAACACCGGCCTGAGCCGCAAGCAGGTCGCCGGCGTCTTCGACGCGCTCGCGGCGATGGTCGGAAACGACCTCAGGAAGAACGGGCCGCAGATCTTCACCCTGCCCGGCATGGCGAAGATTGTCGTGCAGCGCAAGCCCGCCACCAAGGCGCGCGAGGGCATCAACCCCTTCACGGGCCAGCCCACCATCTTCAAGGCCAAGCCGGCGCGCAACGTCGTCAAGGTCCGCCCCCTCAAGGCCCTCAAGGACATGGTCTGAGCGACTCGCTTCTGATCGCACCATCACATGCAACCGCAGCGAAGCCCACGTTCCCTGAACGTGGGCTTCGCGCGCTTGGCGCGCGTGGCGCAATCGTCAACCGCTGATCGCCGGCAGGACTGTGCCGCGCACTTCGCCCAGGCCGATGCGCGGCAGGCCCGTGCGGGCGCATGCGCCGGTCATGATGACCGTGTCGCCGTCGGCGAGGAAGCGGCGCTGCTCGCCGGTCGGCAGCGTGAGCGGCTGCGTGCCCTTCCAGCAGATCTCGAGCATCGAGCCGCGCGAGTCCGGCGTCTGGCCGCTCACCGTGCCCGAGGCGTAGAGGTCGCCTGGGCGCACGTTGCAGCCCGTGATCGTCTGGTGCGCCAGTTGCTGGCACATGTTCCAGTACATCAGGCTGAAGTTGTTCCGCGTGATCGCCACCGGCGCGATTCTCTGCTCGCGCATCTTTGTCGATTGCAGACGCACCTCCAGATCGAGATCGAAGTTCCAGTCCCACGCGCCGTCGAGGTACTTCTGCACGGGCGGATCATCAGGCCCGCGCGGCGTGCGCACGCGGTAGGGATCGAGCGCATCGATCGGCACGACCCAGGGGCTGATCGAGGTCGCAAAGTTCTTGGCGGTGAAGGGGCCGAGCGGAACGTACTCCCACTTCTGAATGTCGCGGGCGGACCAGTCGTTGACGAGCACCAGGCCGAAGATGTGCTCGTGCGCCTCGTTGACATCGATGGGGCGGCCGAGCGGATTCCCCGGCCCGGTCAGGAAGCCGACTTCGAGTTCAAAGTCGAGCAGGCGGCAGGGGCCGAAAATCGGCGCCGGCGCATCTTCCGGGTTCGTCTGGCCGCAGGGACGATGAATGTCGGTTCCCGAGATGACGATCGAACTCGACCGCCCGTGATAGCCGACGGGCAGGTGCTTCCAGTTGGGCAGGAGCGCGTTTTTCGGATCGCGGAACATCCTGCCGACGTTGGTGGCATGCTCTTTCGAGGAGTAGAAGTCGGTGTAGTCGCCGACTTCGACAGGCAGGTGCAGGACGGCCTGCTGCATCGGCACGAGGCAGCGGGCGCGGAGGTCGGCCTCGTCGCGGAGTTCGGCGCTGGAGGCGCGCAGCCACCGGCTGATCCGGTGGCGAACGAGCGTCCACGTCTTGCGGCCGCGGGCCAGGAACGGATTGAGCGAGGGCTGCGCGAAGAGCGTCGGGCCGAGGTCCGCCAGGTCGGGGCTGAGCGCCGGCCAGGCGATGGAGAGGTCCAGCACGTGGCCGCCGATGGCGACGCCCACGCGCCGCGCCGCTTCTGATTCGCCGCGCCGGGAGAAAACGCCCAGCGGCAGGTTCTGAATGGGGAAATCACACTGCGGGTCGTTGGCGTCGTCGAGCCAGCATCGAAGGCCCGGATCGTTGGTCTCAATCATCTTGGTCATCCGGTGGAGTCAGAGTCAGCGAAGCAATGCCGCTCACCGCCCGTTCCGCGCCTCCGCGGGTATGGGCAGCAGCCCCAGCGCCGTGAGATCCTCGACGGGCTCGGCGATGGAGCAGGAACCGAAAGAGACGGCGAAGCGGCGGGCGCGGTGGAGATCATCGACCGACAGGGTCCAGTCCAGCACGCGACACGCGTCGTCTGTGAAAGTGAAGTCCTCCGGCGACTCGGTGCGCAGCACGGCGGCGACGGATTCGCCGGACGCCTCGCGCTTCAGGGCGATCGCGGCCGCGAGAAACACGTTGAGGAACCCGTGCATGCGGCAGTTGAGCGGCGCGTGCTGGTGGCGCAGCGGGTGGTGCAGCCCCGCCGTCGCCTTGAAGGGCACCTGCGCGTCGCGGCAGGCGAGGATGAACCGGGCCACCTGCTCGACGCCGGGGACGAGATCGGCTGTCACCCCGCCCGTGCGGATCTTGGCGCCGTGCCTCGTGCCGGCGAGGGCGGTGATCAGGCCGCGGTAGTCCTCCGCGATCGGGACCTCAAAATAGGCAGTTACCCCATCCTCGACCGTCTCCAGGGCCTCGATGCAGGCCTCGAGATGGTTTGCGGAGGAGGCGCGGATTTCGAGTGAAGGGACATCGAAGCGGCCGGCGGTTTCGGTCAAGAACCCGGTGATGGAGTCGAGGTCGCGTTCCAGCGGGTCACCGACGAGGACAGACAGACGCCAGTGCCGGCCGGGAACCACCGGAGATTCGCGGGCCAGTTCGCCCAGTCGGGCGACGGGGCAGACGAAACGCGCGATCACCCACGCCTGCGGCGAGACGGACCAGCGCTGGTACTCGGCCGCTGCCTCGCCCATCGGAAGCGCTGCGGGGGGGAAGAGACCGGCGTAATCGACCATCTCAGTCATCAGAACCTGAAACGGGCTCATGCCTTCAACGGTACACTGGTGTGAGGAGCCCGTCGAACGGGTATCATCATTTTTGCCCCAGCCTCCCGAGAACCGTCGCGGTAATCGGCTTCGGGCGACTCCCAATAGGTGAATGGGAGGCGCCGGTTTCGAGCGGAACGCCGGTACGAAGAGGCCTGGATTCGACGGAGAGCATCCACGTGCGGGTTTTCATCATCATCGGCGTGACGCTCCTGATTCTCGCGGGCCTCGGCGCCTTGCTCGGTCCGGCGGCGGTGACCCGGATCCGCGAGGCGATGCCCAAGCCGCAGGGAACGGTGGTGCGACTGCTCCCCCCTGAGCGAGGAACGCTCATCGAGACGATCAAGGCGCCGGGCGAGATTGAGCCGCGGACCAAGGTCGAGATCAGCGCCCGCCTCTCCGCGCGGATCACCGCCCTGCCTTTTGAGGAGGGAGCGGAGGTCACCAAGGGCGATCCGAGCGCCACGCCGCCGGTCGAACCGTCGCTGCTCGTCAAACTCGATTCGACGGATCGTGAGGCGAGCCTGCGCGCGGCGGAGGCGCGGCGCGCCGCCGACGCCGCGGCGATCGAAGTGGCCCGCGCCCGGCTCGCGGGGACACAGGCCTCGATCGAGGGAACGCGCGCATCGCTGCGCCAGTCGGAAATCGAACATCAGCGCAACCTCGACCTGCTCGCCACGCGCGATGTGGCGCAATCCGCGGTGGATCAGTCCGAAGCGCGGCTGGCGGAACTGCGCGCCAGCCTCGCCGCGCAGGAGCAGTCGCTCAAGGCCGATGAGTTGAACCTCAAGGTCATGGAGTACAACCTCCAGGCCGCGGACGCCGGCATCGAGCAGGCCCGCGATGAACTGAGTTACACCACCATCTACTCGCCGATCGACGGCACGGTAACGCGCCTCAATGCGGAAGTCGGCGAACTCGTCGTCACGGGGACCATGAACAACGCAGGAACCGTGATCATCGAAGTGGCGGACTTGAGCGTCATGCTCCTCATCGCCCAGGTCGATGAGGCGGCGGTCGGAGGCGTAGAGGTCGGGCAGAGCGCCGACGTCCGCATCAACGCGTATCCCGGCCGCGTCTTCAAGGGGACCGTCCAGGCGATCGCCCTTTCGCACGACCGCGCCGCTGACGGCTCCAAGTACTACAAGACGGAGATTCTCCTCGATATGGAGGGGATGCAGATCTACTCCGGACTGACCGCGGATGTCGAAATCGAGACGCGGCGGCACGAGGACGTCATCAAGGTGCCCAGCCAGGCGGTGCTGGCCCGGCCCGTTGATGATCTGCCGCTGAGCATCCGTGAGAACAACCCCGACGTGGACATGACCAAGAGCGTCGCCACGGTCGTCTACCGCTTCATCGACGGCAAGTCGGTTGTGACGCCGGTTACGATCGGTCCGAGCGACGCCGCCGATACGGTGATCCTCTCCGGCCTGAGCGAGGAGGACCGGGTCATCGTCGGTCCCTATCGCGTCTTTGAAAACCTGCGGCATGACCAGGACGTGAAGGACGAGAAGGTCGTCGAGCAGGAGAAACTCGAGAAGCAGCGCAAGGACGAGGCCGCCAGGACGGAGCGGGACCGGAAGGCGGCTTCCACTCCCTGAGGCGCGAGCGAATGATCATTCGACTGCGGAACGTGACGAAGATTTACCGGATGGGCGCCGAGCGCATCAATGCGATGGCGGGCGTCGATCTTGACGTGGCCGCCAACGAGTGGGTCGCCATCATGGGGCCGTCCGGTTCGGGAAAGAGCACGATGATGAACATCATCGGCTGTCTCGATCGCCCCACGAGCGGTACGTATGAACTGGACGGCCGACTCGTCAGCCGCATGAGCGGCTCTTCGCTCGCGCAGATCCGCAATGAGCGCATCGGATTCGTCTTCCAGTCCTTCGAACTCATGGCGAGGCAGACGGCGCTCAAGAACGTCGAACTCCCGCTCGTCTACTCGAAGTCCGGCTGGTTCACGCGGCGGCGGCGCGCCCGGGCGGCGCTGGAGCGCGTCGGGCTGGGCGACCGCATCACGCACAAGCCCAATCAACTCTCCGGCGGCCAGAAGCAGCGGGTGGCCATCGCCCGGGCCCTCGTCGCCGAACCTTCGATCCTCCTCGCCGACGAGCCGACCGGCAATCTCGACAGCCGCACGACGGCGGAGATTCTCGACCTCTTCGCGCAACTGCACCGCGAGGGGCAGACGATCATCATGGTCACTCACGAGGAGGAGGTGGCCCAGCACGCCAGCCGCATCGTGCGGATGCGCGACGGGCGCATCCACTCGGATCTGCCCACGGAACAGGATGAGACGAACCGGGCGGCGGTGCTGCTCCATCGCTCGGCGCCTCGCGCCTCAAGCCGCGGCGCCGAGGCCGACGGAGACGACGCCCTCGTCGCCGAGATCGCCCGGCGCGATTCGATCGAGGCGCGGTCATGACAGTGCTGCTCTGGCCCATCACGATGCTGCGACTGCTCCTTCAGAGCATGGCCCTCGCGACGGGTCAGATCTGGACGAACAAACTCCGCTCGATCCTTACAACGCTGGGGATCATCATCGGCGTCGCCGCGGTCACCGCCGTTATCGCCGCGCTGACGGGACTGAAGACGTTCGTGCTCGACGAATTCCAGACCCTCGGGACGAACAAGATCTTCATGTGGCCGGACCGACCGGATACGGGCCGCTTTGCCACCGCTTCCTGGCGGGTCATTCGCTTTCGTCCCGAGCACTTCGACGGTTGGGAGTCTGAGTGCTCCAGCGTCGCAGCGCTCACGCGCATGCAGGAGATCCGCGGCTCGGTCCGCTTCGGAGACCGCGTTCTCGAAAGCGCGCAGATCACCGGGATCGAGCCGGACTGGCACACGATCGAGAACCGCTTTGTGACGATCGGCCGGCCTTTCAGCGACGGAGACCAGAACCGCTTCGAGCAGGTCTGCATCATCTCCACGCAGATGCGCGATGACCTCCAGATGGACCGCGACTGCACGGGGCAGTCCATCCTCATCAACAATCGACGCTTCACGGTCGTCGGACTCGTGGAGCCCAATCCGGAGTCCGCCTTCGGCTTCGGCGACTCGAGTTCGCGCGCGGAGGTCTACATTCCGTTCAGCACGGCGTGGCGGATGAACGAAGGCTGGATGCAGGCCGTCGGGGCGAGCCGATCGCCGGAGGTATCGGAGGACGCCATCGCCGAACTGCGGGCGCTTCTGCGCAAGAACCGCCGGCTGCTGCCGGAGGATCCGGACACGTTCGAAGTCGAGGCGGTCCAGCGCGCCGTCGATCAGTTCAAGAAGATGTCCGCCGCGATCTCGATCGTCGCCTTCGGCATCGTGGCCATCTCGCTCATCGTCGGCGGCATCGGCATCATGAACATCATGCTCGTCTCCGTGTCGGAGCGGACGAGGGAGATCGGCCTGCGCAAGGCGGTCGGCGCCCGGTCGTCGGCGATTCTCCTTCAGTTTCTCGTCGAGGCGATCACGCTCTGCTTCTTCGGCGGACTGGTCGGGCTGGTGTTCGGCCAGGCGGCGACGATGCTGCTCGCGCAGATTCCCAATTCCGGACTGGGAAAGGCGTACATCCCGGCATGGGCGATGGCGATGTCCTTCGGCTTCGCCGCGCTCGTCGGCGTGGTTTTCGGCATGTTTCCGGCCATCAAGGCCGCACGGCTCGACCCCATCGAGGCTCTCCGTCATGAATGAACCAACGGGTGGATGGTGCTGGGCGCGCCGCGTGGTCGCGCTCGGCGCGGGGGCGCTGGTCCTCGCCGGATGCGAGGGCGTCTTCAGCGAAGGCTCGCGCGTCTCGATCGACCCCGACCGCCTGCGCGACGTCCAGCCGCTGGGCCTGGGCGATCGGGCGAAGTCGGTGCAGACCCCCGACGAGTCGCGCGAGGAATTCCTCAAGGCTTCTCCCGGTCTGCGTCGTGCGGCGGACGAGGCGTCGCGCATCGAACTTTCCATCGAGCAGTGCCGCGCCGACGCCCTCGCCAACAACCTCGACCTTGCCGTCCAACTCCTTGAACCGACGATCGCGCGCGAGAGCATCACGCAGGAAGAAGCCCGCTTCGAGGCCGCCTTCTTCGGCAACGCCCGACAGTCGCGCTTCGATCAGCCGACCGACACGGCGCTGAGCGGCTCCAATATCGAATCGCTCAGCGGCGACGCCGGAATCCGCATTCCCCTGCGCACGGGCGGCACGATCACCATCGACCTGCCCTTCAACCGCACGGAGACGGACAACCTCTTTTCGACGCTCAATCCGTCGTACACGACGGACTTTTCGATCTCGCTGAGCCAGCCGCTGCTTCGCAACGCGGGCGTGCGGACGAACACGCACGCGATCCGCGTGGCGCAGTATCAATCGCTCATCAGCGAGGCGCGGACGAAACTGGAGGTCATCCGGGTGATTGCCGACGTCGATCGCGTCTACTGGCGCCTCTACGCCGCGCAGCGCGAACTGGAGGTGCGAAAGCAGGAGTACGACCTGGCGGTGGCGCAACTGGAGCGGGCGCAGCGGCGGGTGGACAAAGGAGACGCGGCGGAGGTGGAGATCGTCCGGGCCGAGGCGGGCGTGGCGCAGCGCGTCGAAGCGATCATCCTCGCCGAAAACGCCGTGCGCGACGCCGAACGACTGCTCAAGCGCATCCTCAATCGCCCGGACCTTGGCATGGAGACGGCGACGATCATCGGGCTCTCGACTGCGCCCAATCCGCTCCGCTATGAACTCGATGCGATCGATCTCGCCGACGCGGCCATCGGCATGCGCATGGAAATGCTCGAACTCGAACTGCTCATCGCGCAGGACGTCAGCAGCATCGATTTCGCCCGCAACCAGAAACTGCCCCTCGTGACGCTCGATTACCGCTACAACATCAATGGCCTGGGCAGCGTGTGGAACGACTCGCTCGACCTCATGCTCGACCGGAGTTTCGAGGATCACGTCGTGGGACTGAGCGTCGAAGTGCCGCTGGGCAACGCGGCCGCGAAGAGCCGCCTCAACCAGGCGATCTACACCCGCATCCAGCGCCTCGCGACCAGGGATCAGCGCCGCGCGCAGATCATCAACGAGGTCTTCAACGCCCTCGACCAGCTCGAAGCGAACTGGCAACGCGTTCTCGCCAGCGCCCGCAGCGCGATGCTCGAGGCCCGCGTGCTCGAGGCCGAGCAGCGCCAGTTCGATCTCGGCCTGCGAACCAGCACGGATGTCCTCGACGCCCAGGCCCGGTTCGCCAACGCGCGCAGCGCCGAGATTCGCGCTCTCGCGGAATACCAGATCGCGCAGGTGGACCTTGCCTTCGCCACCGGCATGCTGCTGGGGGCTTCGAAAGTGCGCTGGGAGCCCGCGATTCCCGATCCAGGCTCTGACACGGCCGCTTTGAACTGAGCCCGGGCGAGGGATCGCATTCAGGCCGTCACCCGATCCCGCCGTCGGTGGCAGGGGGGCACCGCCTTTGATAGAGTGTCGCCCTGTTGTGGTTCACAGGCGGCATTGGATTCAGGGGGCGCGCATGTCGGAAGTCAAGTCCATCGCGGTCATCGGGGCGGGAACGATGGGATCGGGCATCGCGCTGACCGCGGCCATGAGCGGCCTGCGCGTGCACCAGGTCGATGTATCTGACGCGGTGCTCGAGCGGGCTCGCGCTTCACACAGGAAGATTCTCGCGCGCAACGTCGAGAAGCAGCGCATGACGCAGGCGGACGCGGACGCCGCTCTCAGCCGCGTGATTTACACGACCGACCTCGCCGCCGCCCGCGACGCCGAGTGGGCCGTCGAAGCCGTTCTCGAAAGGGCCGACCTCAAGAAGCAGATCTTCGGGCAACTCGTCGAGCTGATGCGCCCCGACGTTGTCCTCGCTTCCAACACCTCGTCGATCTCGATCACGCAGATCGGCGCCT
The DNA here is from genome assembly GCA_039794345.1 of Phycisphaerae bacterium. Lineage (GTDB taxonomy): Bacteria > Planctomycetota > Phycisphaerae > Phycisphaerales > UBA5793 > UBA5793. The sequence goes on from JBDIVQ010000061.1 coordinate 11,479, forward strand.
CGGTCGGCGCGCACGCGCACCGCGTCATCGGCATGCACTTCTTCAACCCCGTGCCGGTGATGAAACTCGTCGAGGTCATCAAGGGCCTCGCGACGAGCGAGGAGACGACCAACCGCACCATCGCCCTGGCGCAGCAGATGGGCAAGACGCCTGTGCCCGCCAACGACCGGGCCGGGTTCGTGAGCAACCGCGTCCTCATGCCGCTGATCAACGAGGCGTTCTACGCCTGGATGGAGGGCGTGGCTGAGGCGGAGCACATCGATGAGATCATGAAACTCGGCTGCAACTTCCCGATGGGACCGCTGCGCCTGGCGGACTTCATCGGCCTGGACGTATGCCACGACATCATGATGGTGCTCTACCACGAACTCGGGGACCAGAAGTACTTCCCCTGTCCGAAACTGCGCCAACTCGTCACTGCCGGCCGCCTCGGCGACAAGTCGGGACGCGGGGTGTTCGAGTATTCCAAGTAGTCGCCCGGCAAGTGAACGCAGCGCGATTCATCAACATGACTGGGTCGGAAAGCGTCGCGGCGCTGGCCCTCAACCGCCCCGCGCAGCGCAATGCACTCTCCGTCGAGATGATGGACGAGATGGTTGCGGCGCTCGATGAGATCGCCGATTGCGACGAGATCATCGCAGTGCTGCTCTGCGGCGACGGGCCGGCGTTCTGCGCGGGCTTTGACCTCGGCGCCGCGGTCGATCGACCTGACGTGATGAAGCGGTACATCGAGCAGCTGGCGCAGATCACGCGGCGGCTTCGCCGTCTGCCGCAGATGGTCGTTGCGGCCGTGCAGGGTCCGGCGCTGGCCGGCGGGTGCGCCATCGTCGCCGCATGCGACTTCGTCTTCGCCGGACCCGAGGCGCAGTTCGGCTATCCGGTGCATCGACTCGGCATCTCTCCGGCCGTCAACATTCCCGTCCTCCGACAGACCATCGGCGACGGGGCTGCGCGCGAACTGCTCATGAGCGGCCGCATCATCAATGCGGACGAGGCGAAGCGTCTCGGCCTCGTCTCGCACCTCGTCTCTCAGACCGCCGATGTTCGGCCCGAGGCGGAGAAGTGGTGCGCAGCGCTGAGCGGGAAAGGGCGGACGGCGCTGCGGGCGACAAAGCGGTGGCTTGGAGAACTCGACGGCTCGTTCGATGATGCGCCCTTCGATGCAGTCATGAACGCCTCGGCCGACGGCGCCGCACAGCCCGAGGCGATCAGGCGCCTTCGCGACTTCTGGAGCAAGCGGTCTGCCCCTCCCGCGTGAAGTGAATCCCGCGACGATTCCGCGACGTTGCGGCCGCGTCTACAATGCAAGCGCATGTCCGATCTGGCCAGGGTCATTCAACATGACGGGGGCGCGATCGCGGAATTGCGCCTCAATCGCCCCGAGGCGCGCAACGCGCTGAGTAAGCCTCTGCTCGACGCTGCCCGCGCGGCGCTCAGGCCGCTTGCGGCATCGGAGCAGGTCCGCGTCATCATCATCAGCGGAGAAGGCAAAGCGTTCTGCGCCGGCATGGACCTCAAGGCCCTGCTCAACGATCCCCCCGCGATGGGCGAACTGCTCATGCTCATCAGCCTTCTGCTGCGCGAGATTCGCCGGGCGCCGCAGCCGACGATCGCCTGCGTACGTGGTGCGGCGGTGGGAGGCGGGTGCGGTCTGATGTCGGTGTGCGACTTCGCGTTCAGCCATCCAGAGGCGCGCATCGGCTATCCCGAGGTTGATCTGGGCGTGTGCCCGGCCGTTGTCGCGCCGTGGCTGGTGCGCAAACTCGGCTCCGGCCGCGCGCGGCAGATTCTTCTCTCAGGCGGCACGATGACGGGCGCCCGCGCCCTCGAAGTCGGCCTGCTCTCGCATCTCGCTTCAGGCGAGTCACTCGAGGCGGAAGCGCTCGCCTTCGCCCAGTCGCTGGCCCGAGGCGGACGCCAGGCGATGACGGCGACGAAGACGTGGCTCAACGAACTTGACGGCTCAATGAACGACGATGTGCTCGACAGGGCGGCGAAGATCTCGGCCCGGATCGTGCAGGGCGAGGAGGCGCTCACGCGCCTGGCGCGGCTCTTTGCGCCGCCCCGTCAGGAGTGAGAGACTCCGGGAGGACCCATGGTGAGCGCGGTCAGACCGTCGTGCGAGGCCGCTGGCGCATCGGGGTCTGACCCGATTCGTATCTCAGTCGTCGGTGAGGAGCGGGCCGCGGCGTTCATTCAGGCCTCCCTCCCGGCGTCCTGGATCTGCAGGCTGATCCGAGGCGACGAGGACCCGTCCGGCGCCAACCTCTGGATCGAGGCCGGCGGAGATGCGCGGCACGCCCAGCTCGGCGCCCTCCGCTCGATCAGCGCTCTCGCGGCCGATGACGATGTGATCCTCTCCACCTCCCCGGTGCTCTCCATCGACGAGATTGGCCAGAGTGTCACCAATCCCGCGCGCGTCGCCCGGCTTGTTGTCTGCTGGGTCGAGGGGGCAGGGTGGTGCGAGGTGATTGCGGGCGAAGAGACGCAGCGAAGCGCCCTCGCGGCCGCGGAGCACGTGTGCGCGGCCGCCGGCTGGCGCGCCTTTCGGGAGTTCGACGCCGGCCCCAGCGTCCTGACGCGCCTTTTCGGATCGATCGGGATCGCCGCGTGGAACGCCGCGATCCGCAGCGGCCGGCCGGACGAAGTGGATCGACTCGCGCGCCAGGAGGGGCTGCCCTGGGATCCGCTGCGCGAACTCGATCGGTTCGGTCCGGGGCGCGCCGCCGCGATTCTCGATCGCCGGGAGCAGGCGGCGGGCGTTGAGACCGTGTTCGAGAATCCTCATTCATCAATGCCGTCGAGCGGTTTTGCGGCGAAATGCGGAACTGACCTTATTGCACCATTGCCGGCCGCCGGGTATTTCATTGCCCGGGTTGCCGAGGCCTGTTTTACGCTGCGGCGCGAGGGGGCGATCCGGGAGGCCCGGTCGCTCCGCCGGATGCTCGCGGCCTCTTGCGGGGCGCGCTTTGCCCGCCGGGTGCTCAACCGCCCCGAGGCGCGATATCCTGACGAGGCTGGATCCTTCGACATTGGGGCCTGATGGAGCCGCCCCGACCAACCGACCTGACGCGAACGGGGACCGGAACTTCGACCGACCCCTGCCCATGGAAAGTGAAGCCGATCGACAAGGAGCACACGATGGCCGGGAAATCTCTCAGCGACATGAAGGGCCTTTCCGAGAAGGACCGCAAGCAGATCAAGCAGGCGGAGGAGATGCTCGGCCCCGATCCCGACACCATGGGGCTCGTGAAGAACTTCTTCTGGGGGAACATCCGCGAGGAACTCGCCTTCCCGTATCCCACCGTCGGCGCCGAGGAGATGGCGCGGTGCGATCAGCTCCTCGCCGAACTCGACGACTACCTTCGCAACGAGCACCCCTCGGTGCAGATCGACCAGGAGCAGGAGATTCCGCGCTGGTGCATCGACCGGCTTTTCAAGATCGGCGTGCTCGGCATGATCATTCCCCGCGAGTACGGCGGCGGCGGATACGGCGTCACCAGTTACAACCGCGCGCTGGAGCGCATCGGGCAGACCTGCGGCTCAACGGCCGTGCTCGTCTCCGCCCACCAGTCCATCGGGTGCAAGGCCGTTGTTCTCTATGGCACGGAGGAGCAGAAGAAGAAGTGGCTCCCGCACCTCGCCAATGACATGCTCGCCGCCTTCTGCCTTTCCGAGCCCAACGTGGGCTGCGACGCCGGCGGACAGGAGACGACCTGCCGCCTGAGCGAGGACGGGTCTCACTACATCCTCAACGGGGAGAAGAAGTGGGCGACCTCGGGCGCGCTCTCGGGCATGTTCACCGTCATGGCCAAGCAGCCCTTCACCGATCCGAAGAGCGGCAAGGTCAAGGAGAAGGTCACGGCCCTCATGGTCACCCCCGACATGCCCGGCGTGGACATCTTCAGCCGCAATCGCAGCAAGTGCTCGATCCGCGGGACGTGGCAGGCGCGCATCCGCTTCACCGACGTGAAGGTTCCGCGCGAGAATCTCCTGCACCAGGAAGGCCGCGGCCTCAACGTCGCCCTTACCTGCCTGAACTACGGCCGCTGCACGCTTTCGGCAGGGATGCTCGGCGGGGCCCGCGCGGCCTACCTCCAGGCCGGCAAGTGGGCGCAGACGCGCTACCAGTTCGATCGCCCCATCGGCGACTTCGAACTCGTTCAGGAGTACCTGATGGAGATGGCGGCGTTCGTCTACGCCTCCGACGCCGTGCTCTACCTCACGACCGGCATCCTCGATCGCGGCGACGACGACGTCATGCTCGAAACCGCCATCTGCAAACTCTTCTGCTCCGAATGGGGCTTCCGCACCGTCGATCGCGCCGTGCAGATCATGGGCGGCGAGTCGCAGATGACCGAGAACCACATCGAGCGCATCTGGCGCGACAGCCGCATCAACACCATCGTTGAAGGCGCCAACGAGGTCATGCACTCGTTCATCTTCGCCTACGGCAGCAAGCAGCTCGGCGAGTACCTCATCCGCGTCAAGGAGAATGCGCTCAAGCCCGGCTTCTGGGGACCGGCGGCGCGCGTGGCGTCGGAGATGTTCCTCGGCCTGCGCCCGGCGGCGCCCTCCGTCACGCGCCTGAGCCCTCAACTCGTCGAGTACCAGACCCTCTTCGAGAACAACGTGCGCGAACTCTCCCACCAGGTCAAACTGATGATGAAGGAGCACGAAGAGCGCATCGTCTCGAACCAGACGATCCAGAAGCGGCTCAGCATGGTCGCCGTTTACCTCTACGCGAGCGCCGCCGTCCTCGGGCGGCTCGACCGGACGATCCGCGCGGGGCAGGACGGGGCCGAGGTCGAGTACGAGAAGGCCGTCGCCGGCTTCTTCCTCCGCCATGCCGACCTCCAGATCCGCAACGAGATCAGGGCGCTGCGCGACAACATCGACGAGCACCTGCGCGCCTCGATCGGCACGGTGCGCAAGTTCATCGACAGCCTGCCCAACGAGCAGTTCGTCATCCCCGAGAAATCCCCGAACGCCCGCGGTACGGGACGACCCCTCGTGCAGGACGGAATCCGGCAGTTCGGAAGCGGGTCGCTCGCCCTCGAATGGGCGCGAAACGCCTAGAGTCAATCGGCTCCCGGCGCGTCCGGAGCGACCCACACCTTCAATCCTCAAGGAGGAGCACATGGTCTTCGAGCGCATGGCCAACCGGGGGCACGAGCGCGTTCTCTTCATTCAGAATCGCGCCGCCGGCCTGCGGGCCATCATCGCGATTCACAGCACGACGCTCGGCCCCGCGCTGGGCGGCGTGCGGCGCTGGCATTACGCCTCCGAGGAGGACGCGCTCGAAGACGTGCTGCGCCTCAGCGAAGCCATGACGTACAAGGCCGCGGCCGCGCACCTGCCGATGGGAGGCGGCAAGAGCGTCATCATGCTCGACGCCGCGCTCGCCGAGCCGCGCGAGGTCGCCGCCAAGGCCATGGGCCGCGCCGTCGAAACCCTGCGCGGCGACTATATCGCCGCCGAAGACGTCGGCGTCAACGAGCAGTACATCGACTGGATGGGCGAGGAGACTCACTTCGTCATGGGCGGCGAGAAAAAGTCGCGCGGCGGAGACCCCTCTCCCTACACGGCGCGCGGCGTCGTCAACGGCATGCGCGCCGCCATGCGCTTCCTTCAGCAGGAACCCACCTTCAAGGACAAGGTCATCGCCATCCAGGGCATGGGCCACGTCGGGTGGAACGTCGCCCGCATCGTCATCGGTGAGGGCGCCAAGGTCAAGGCCGCCGACATCTCACCCGAACGCCTTGACATCGCCAAGCAGCAACTCGGCGTCGAAGTCGTCAACGTCGATCACATCCTCGCCGCCCCCTGCGACATCCTCTGTCCCTGCGCGCTCGGCGGCGTGATCAACGGCAACACTATCGCCGACATCCAGGCCCCGATCATCTGCGGCGCCGCCAACAACGTCCTCGATGATCCCTTCGAGGACTCCTCCGCGCTCATGGCCCGTGGCGTCCTTTACTGCCCCGACTTCGTCGTCAATGCCGGCGGCCTCATCCAGCTCGCAGGTCTCTGGCTTCAGTACACCCAGGCCCAGCTCGATCAGAAGATCGCCGACATCGAATCCACCACCCTGCGGATTCTCGACCGCGGCCGCGTCCTCGCCTCCAACCACGCCGCCGCCGTGGACTATGCTCGCCGCGTGATCGACGGCGGCATTCCGAACCAGCCGCGCCAGGGAGCGATCCATGCCGGTTGAGACGGTCTACTCGGCAAAGATCGAGCGAGTTTCCATCCTCGACGAGAATGGCAAGTTTGACGCCAGACTCGGCAAGGACGTTATTCCTCTCGATCACGCCGTCGCGCTCTATGAGCACATGTCGATCTGCCGCGAGTACGACACCGTGGCCTTCAAACTCCAGCGCAGCGGGCGCATGGGCACCTACCCGCAGAACTGGGGGCAGGAGGCGACGAGCACCGGCGCCGCCTACGCGATGGACGAGCGCGACTGGTTCGTCCCCGCGTACCGCGAAAACGCCGGCATGTTCTGGCGCGGCCTGCCAATGGAGTTCGTTCTCTGGCACTGGATGGGCGATGAACGCGGCAACCGCATTCCTGAGGGCATGCGCACCCTGCCCCTGTCGGTTCCCATCGGCACGCAGATGCTCCATGCCTGCGGTCTCGCCTGGGCGGGCAAGTACCGCGGCGACGGCTCTGCCGCCGTGACCTTCTTCGGCGACGGCGCGACAAGCGAGGGCGACTTTCACGAAGCGATCAACTTCGCCACCACGCTCGAACTCCCCGTCGTCTTCTTCTGTCAGAACAACGGCTGGGCCATCTCTACGCCGCGCACGCGCAACGTCGGCGGCGAGACGGTCGCGCAGCGCGGCCTCGCCTACGGCGCCCACTGCGTGCAGGTGGACGGCAACGACATCTTCGCCGTCGTAAAGGTCGTGCGCGAGGCCCTTGAGCGCGCCCGCAGGGAGTTCAAGGTCACCTTCATCGAGGGCGTCACCTACCGCATGGGCGATCACACCACCGCCGATGATGCCCGCCGCTACCGCGATTCGGCCGAACTCGAACTCTGGGCGAAGCGCGATCCGCTCGTGCGGCTGCGGAAGTACCTCGAAGCACACAAGGCCTGGGACAGTCACCGGCAGACGGCCCTCGAGGCGCGCGCCAAGGACCACGTCAGCGGCGTCGTCGCCCGGGCGGAAGGCATCGCCGCCCCCGAAACGGCCGACATCTTCAACTCCACCTTCGCTTCGCCGCCCGCCTCCCTCGTCGAGCAGCGCGAGACGCTCCGCACCAACTCGCTCTCGATCAGAGATCACGCGGCGTCGGCGTGACCGCGTAGCGCGTCGGATCGCTCACCCTCGCCTCGATGAATCCCTGTTGACGCAGCAGGCACGCGTCGCATGTGCCGCACGCGAGATCCTCGCCCGGCGGGTCGTAGCAACTCGTCGTCAGGCTGTAGTCCACCCCCAGAGACGCCCCGGCCGCGATGATCTCCGCCTTGCGCATCGAGATGAGCGGCGTGTGGATCGCGAACGGCCGGCCCTGCACCCCCGCCCGCGTGGCGAAGTTCGCCGTGCGCTCAAAGGCGCCGATGAACTCCGGCCGACAATCGGGGTATCCCGAGAAATCAACCTCATTCACCCCGATGAACACGTCGCGCACGCCCAGCGCCTCCGCGTGCGCCACCGCCAGCGAGAGGAAGATGAGGTTGCGCGCGGGGACGTAGGTGATGGGAATGTCCGCGCCGATCTCCGCCGCGCTCCGATGGTGCGGCACTGCGATCTCCGCCGTCAGCGCCGAGCCGCCGATCGCGCGAAGATCGACGCGCACCACCTTGTGATCGACCGCGCCCAGCGCCGCCGCCACCCTCGCCGCGCACGCCAGTTCGCCGCGGTGCCGCTGGCCGTAGTCGATGCTCAGCGCATGACACGCGAAGGCGTCGCGCCGCGCCATCGCCAGCACCGTCGCGCTGTCCAGCCCGCCCGAGAGGAGCACGACCGCCCGCCGCCCGCTTTCACCGTGTTTCGCCTCGCTCGGCCCCGCGCCGCTCATGCGGTAGGATATGGGCGATGACCTCTCCGCGATCCACCTCTTCGCTGCCGCTCTACGAAGAAGCGCTGCGCCGCATCCTCGATCACGTCGCCCCCCTCGATCGCGTCGAGGAGGCCGCTCTCGCCGAGTCCACCCGCCGCGTCCTCGCCGCCGACGTGCGCGCTGACCGCGATTACCCGCCCTTCAACCGCTCCGCGATGGATGGGTACGCCCTGCGCGCCGCCGACGTCGGGCGGTTCGAGTCTTTCGAGGTGATCGGCATGGTCGCGGCGGGAACGGCGGGCAATGTCGCGCTCAAGCCCGGCCAGGCGGTGCGCATCGCCACCGGAGCGCCGCTCCCGCCGGACGCCGACGCCGTGATCCCCCACGAGCAATCGGACAGGCGCGAGCCGGTGCGATTCACGGTCGGCGCCGTCGAGGCGTGGTCGAGCGTGCACCGCCGCGGCGCAGATGCCAGCGCCGGCGAGATTGTCATCGGCCGCGGCACGCCCCTCGGCGCGCAGCATCTCGGCGTCCTCGCCACCATCGGCTGCGCCCGCGTCCCCGTCTTCGCCCGGCCCCGCGTCGCGATCCTCACCAGCGGCGACGAGGTGCTTGCCCATGACGCCCCGCGCCTCGCCGACCATCAGATACGCAACTCGAATCAGCCGATGCTCGCGTCCATCGTCGAGTCAATGGGCGGCGCCCTGGGCGCGGTAAAGCACCTGCCCGACCGGCCCGGTGAGACGACCGCCGCCCTGCGCGAAGCGATCGCCGCCCACGACGTCGTCATCACCGTCGGCGGCATCAGCGCCGGCGAGCGGGACTGCTTCCACGAAGCCCTCGCCGCGTGCAGCGTGGAGACGATTCTCAAGGGCGCGGCGATTCAGCCGGGCAAACCGATCTACGTCGGCCGCACGCCTCGCAGCGATTCGCCCGCGCTCGTCGTCGGCCTGCCGGGCAACCCCGTCTCCGTCCTCGCCACGGCTCATCTCTTCCTCTGGCCGATCCTGCGTACGCTGGGCGGGATGGTCGCCGACCTGCCGTGGACGCTCGTGTGCCTGTCGAAAGAGGTGCGCCCCAACGCGCACCGCCAGGCCTTTCGCCCGTCGAAGTGGGATCGTGCAAACGGCTCGATTGAAGTGCTCCACTGGGCCGGCAGCGGCGATCTCATCCACACCTCGCGCGCCGACGGCCTCTGCGCCCTTCCGATGGCCGACGAGCCTCTCCCCGCGGGTTCGATGCTCCGCCTCCTGCCGTGGTGCTGGGGGCCGTAACAGGCGAGCGAGGCCGGGTTTGGCGCGGCCTGCCGTGCCGACCCGGATCCGCGGCGACGAACCCGGCCGCACTCCGGGCGCGCTTCATCGGGACGACTCGGGCCATCAGGGCAATTTCCCCTTGCACTTTCGTGCGGAATGTGGTATCTTCAGAATCGTGCAGCGCTTGGAATTGCACACGCGTCGCCCGGGTCTATCAGGAAGGACGTAAGATGCTGACTCCTGTTCAAGACGCGTATGCACGGCGGCTCGTCGCCTCGATCCTGACGGCCACGTCCCTCGCGGCCACT